>JAQIBP010000085.1 GCA_027858995.1 Deltaproteobacteria bacterium
TGGCAAGCGAAAATTTACTATTTTGGGTGACAGCACTTCTTGAGTTGTGCCAACAAAAAATATGGCCCGAGAGTGAAAATAATTAGGGGTGCTTTATGTTCCATGAAAATCCGTGATAATGCTTTAATGAAAACCAAAAAAAATATTGACAAAAAGAATTCATTTGATTTAACATCACTAAAAATTTTAATTGAGGACAAAAAAACTTTTATAATGAATAAAGAATTTACAAATAATAACTTAACTACCTGGAGTGGTTGGTGGTGGCTTTGCGGCAGTAAAATGTGCTGACGGTTGCCATTATTTGTAATTAATTAATTAAATAAATATAAGCTCAACAAAACCCTAAGCATTAAAAAAATGCTTAGGGTTTTTTTTTGCATAAAAAAGGAAAAGAAAAAATGCTGTCAAATCAATTCCCAGATAAAAAACAATATTTAAAGCAGACAGAAAAATATAATGTCATTCCTGTTTGCATGGAAATACTGGCTGACACGGAAACTCCGGTGTCGTTACTGCGAAAACTTTATAATCAAAGTGATGCTTTATTTTTGTTTGAAAGTGTTGAAGGGCGTAAAAGGTGGGGAAGATACAGTTTTCTTGGAACTTCGGCAAAAAAAGAGATACTGGTTTATAAAGATAACATAAAAATTATTGAAAACAATAATTCAAAAGAAATTCCACATAACAATAATCCTCTGGATATACTGCGTGAACTTATGGCTCAATATAAACCAGCAGATGTCCCCAGACTTCCAAGGTTCTGGGGCGGTATGATCGGTTATATGAGCTATGAAATGGTTTCATTTTTTGAAGATATCCCAAACACTCTGCATGAATCAAAGCCAAGGGCTCATTTTATTATACCAGACGAAATGATAATATTTGACAATGAAAAAAATACATTGACAGCTATTATACTCTCTTTTTCAGATAAAACCTGTGACAAAGAAAAAAATTATGAAAATGCAAGCTTAAAATTAAAAAAGCTTATAAAAAGAATCAACCTTGAATATAAGAGCATACAAAAAACCAAAGAAAAGGAAGTTTATAAACTCAGCCCTAAATATTCTGACAAGAGATATTGTGAGCATGTAAAAAAAGTAAAAGAGCATATTTATCAGGGAGATATTATCCAGGCAGTTATTTCTCAGCCCTTTGAATGTCATAATCCTCCCGATCTGGTTAAGCTTTACAGAGCTCAGCGATTTATCAACCCTTCGCCTTATATGTATTTTTTAAAATTATCATCAACTGCCCTTGTAGGTTCTTCACCTGAAACCATGGTTCGTTTAGAAAATAATACAGCCACACTACGACCTATTGCCGGGACCAGACCAAGAGGCAAAAATGAACAGGAAGACCGTGCCCTTGCCAATCATCTTCTTTTGGATGAAAAGGAGTGTGCAGAACATCTTATGCTTGTTGATCTTGGAAGAAATGATCTTGGCCGGATAGCTAAGACAGGAAGCGTACAGGTTACAGATCTTATGATTATTGAACGTTATTCCCATGTAATGCATCTTGTATCAAATATCCAGTGTGATCTTGAACCGGACAAAGATGCATGGGATGTGTTAAAGGCAAGTTTTCCGGCAGGCACACTTTCCGGTGCCCCAAAAGTACGAGCCATGCAGATTATCCATGATCTGGAACAAGAAGCCCGGGGTACCTATGGAGGGGCTGTAGGTTATGTCTCTTTTGGCGGGAATATGGATTTTGCCATTACAATAAGAACAGCATGTATAGAAGACGGCACATTGAGAGTACAGGCAGGCGCAGGAATTGTTGCAGATTCTGATCCTGAAACTGAACGTATTGAAACCCACAATAAAGCCATGGCCCTGGAAAAGGCATTAGTACTTGTTGCCGATCTGGAATATTAAGGAGAAAACCATGATAATCATGATAGATAACTATGATTCATTTACATATAATCTTGTACAATACATAAGACAAATCGGGGAAAAAATAAAAATATTCAGGAATGATGCTGTTTCATTAAAAGAGATATCAGGTTTAAAACCTTTGGCAATCATAATTTCTCCTGGGCCTGGTCTTCCTGAAACTGCCGGCATTTCCCTTGATATTGTTAAAAATTTTTCCGGTAAAATTCCTATTCTCGGGGTTTGTTTAGGTCATCAGACCATTGCCCGCTCCTTTGGAGGTAAAATCGTCCATGCAAAGAAAATTGTACATGGAAAAACATCACTGATCACCGGTGATGGGAAAAATATCTTTAAAGGATTAAAAAAACCATTTCAGGCAATGCGTTACCACTCTCTTGTTGTAGAAAAAAAAAGCCTGCCAGCATGCATTGGTATTACCGCGACATCTGATGATGGAGAAATTATGGGAATAAGGCATGTTTCCCATAATACTGAAGGGATTCAATTTCATCCCGAGTCTATTATGACAACCCCAGGGAAAAGATTATTAAGAAATTTTATCAATAATATCCACAAATAATAGAAATGAGAGGAAAAATGTTTAAAGAAAATCTAAATATAATAATTTCAGGAAAAGACCTGACAGGTACTCAAATGGGTGAGATGATTTCCAAAATTTTTTCCGGCAGCCTCACAAATGCCCAGGTGGCTGGATTTATGACTGCTCTTGCCACAAAAGACGAAACATTTGAAGAGCTTTCAGGGGCAGCCCGGGTCATGAGAGAAAATGCGGTTAAAATTCAAGTAATTGGACATGACACTGTCATTGACACCTGTGGTACAGGAGGTGATGCATCAAATACCTTTAATATTTCAACAACAACAGCGTTTGTTGTGGCAGGCTGCAATGTTGTTGTTGCAAAACATGGAAATCGCTCTGTGTCCAGTAATTGTGGGAGTGCCGATCTTGTTGAAGGGTTAGGAATTAATCTTAATGTCGAGCCGGAAATTGTTGAAGAGGCAATTGCTGAGACTGGTATTGGATTTCTCTTTGCGCCCAAACACCACAGTGCAATGAGATTTGCAGGCCCGGCAAGAAGCCAGTTAGGGATACGAAGTATTTTTAATATGCTTGGCCCTCTTTCAAATCCAGCAGGAGCAAATTGCCAGCTTCTTGGCGTTTATGCTCCTGGGCTTACTGAAATGTTTGCACTTGCATTAAATGAACTTGGAACAAAAAGAGCTTTTGTGGTTCATGGTCATGATGGGCTTGATGAGATTTCTGTTTGTGCTCCAACAAGAGTTTCAGAACTTAATCAAGGACGAATCAAAACCTATGATATTCATCCTGAGGATTTTTTCAAAGAGCTTTCCAATCCAAAAGATCTCAAGGGAGGAGACCTTAAAAAAAATTTAAAGATCACAAAAGATGTATTAACCGGTAAAAAAGGGCCAAAAAGAGATGTGGTATTAATAAACACTTCTGCCGCCCTTGTCGCTGCCGGAAAAGCAGAGAACTTAAAAGAGGGTATCAAAATGGCAGAGGATTCCATTGATTCAAAGCAGGCAGTCACAAAGCTCAATGACCTCATCGCTTTTACCCGGGATAATTCTTAGAGAATATAAAATGAAAAAAGATTTCTTAAAAATAATTGTTGAACAAAAACAGATGGAACTTGAAATTTTAAAGAAAAAAAAGCCTGAGCATCTTCTTTGTTCAGAATCTCAAAACATAAGAGAAATAAGGCCTTTCTATGAAAGTTTAAAAAACGCAGATAATATCAATGTCATTGCTGAAATAAAAAGAGCCTCTCCTTCCAAAGGCGATATCTGCTTAAATCTTGACCCGCAGAAAATGGCAAGAGATTATGAAAAAGGAGGGGCATGTGCCATCTCCGTGTTGACAGATGAAAAATTTTTTAAAGGCAGCTTTAATGATTTTATCCTTGCAAGAAAAGCAACAAGCCTTCCCATATTGAGAAAAGATTTTATTATATCTTCCTATCAGGTGTATGAATCATATCTTCTCGGAGCAGATGCAATTTTGTTGATTGCAAAAATTTTATCGCAGGAACAATTAAAAGATCTGCTTGTTTTAACCCACGAATTAAAAATGAGTGCGCTTGTGGAAATTAATTCAACGCATGATTTTGAAAAAGCTGTCCATGCAGGTGCACGCTTAATCGGTATTAATAATCGAAACTTAAATTCATTTGATACAGATATAACAACTTCAACCAGGCTCATTCCCCTTTTTAATAAAGATCAAATTGCTGTTGCTGCAAGCGGAATATCCAGCAGAAAAGATATAGATAGAACCTGTAAAGCTGGAATTTTTAATTTTCTTATTGGAGAAAGCCTTGTAAAAGCTGACAATACTATAACATTTTTAAAAAGCCTAATCAGATAAAACTATGGATAAAAATATCACACCAATACAGATTAAAATCTGCGGTTTAACAAACAATAAAGAGGCACAGGAGATTGCTTCTTTAGGAATAAATGCAATAGGTTTTGTTTTTTATCCAAAGAGTAAAAGATATTTAAGTCTTGATGCTGCAAAAGAAATTCAAAGGAACTTACCGTCCAGGGTCTCTTGTGTCGGCGTTTTTGTAGATGAATCTTTTTCATCTATCATGAAAACAGTAGATCACTGCAATCTCGATACAGTTCAGCTTCATGGAAACGAGACAAATCAAACAATATTAAAATTAAGAAAAAACAATCTCAACGTCATAAAAGCTCTTTATATGGAAGATGAACCAAATATCAAAAATGCAAAAAAATATTGTTCATCATCATATCTTGTGGAGTGTTGCCCCGGCAAACTGCCTGGAGGCAATGCACACTCCTGGAATTGGAGTCAGGCAGCATCTTATAAAAATGATGTTCCACTCATTTTAGCAGGGGGCCTGACCCCGGATAATATAGAGAAAGCCGTACTATCTGCCATGCCTGATGCAGTGGATATAAGTTCAGGCGTAGAAATCACTCCAGGACATAAAGATATTTTAAAAGTAAAAATTTTAATGGCCAATCTGGCATGTGCCTGGGAAAAAATTAATGAGCATTCAAAAAATAAAATAAGGAAGGTTTTTTATGAATAGTAAAAGAAAAACACCTGATTCAAATGGCCATTTCGGTTTATTTGGAGGCAGATATGTTGGTGAAACAATTATGCCGGCAATTCTGGAATTAGAAGACGCGTTTTATAAATATTCAAAAAATAGAAATTTTATTGAAGAATTATCATCTCTTCTTAAAAATTATGTTGGACGTCCCACACCACTCTATTATGCCAGAAGACTTTCTAAAGAGATAAATGGTGCCAGTATCTATTTAAAACGTGAAGATCTTGCACATACTGGTGCACATAAAATTAACAATACTCTGGGACAGGCACTTCTTGCCAGATATATGGGCAAAACCAAGCTCATTGCTGAAACTGGAGCAGGCCAGCATGGTGTAGCCACGGCAACTACAGCCGCCCTGTTTGGAATGCAGTGCCACATCTTTATGGGAATACAGGATATACAAAGGCAGGCGCCCAATGTAAAAAGAATGGAACTTCTCGGAGCCAAAATTATCCCGGTGGATTCAGGCACTGGAACATTGAAAGATGCCATGAACGAGGCAATGCGCTATTGGGTTGGTGAAGTAAAAGAGACATTTTATATCATAGGTTCTGTTGCAGGACCTCACCCTTATCCTGAGATGGTCAGAGAGTTTCAAAAAATAATAGGGATAGAGACAAAAGAACAGATTATGCATTCAACAGGTAAGCTTCCTGACACACTAATTGCCTGTGTCGGAGGCGGCAGTAATGCAATGGGCCTGTTCTATCCTTTTTTAAATGATAAAAAAGTTGAAATGATCGGTGTGGAAGCCGCAGGAAAAGGACTTGATACAGATAAACATGCCGCAACCTTAAGCAAAGGAACAGTAGGGGTGCTCCATGGCTCAAAATCCTACGTACTCCAGGATAAATTCGGTCAGATTAACGAGGCGCATTCAATATCAGCAGGCCTTGATTATCCAGGTGTAGGACCGGAACACTCTTTACTCAAAGATACCAAAAGAGCTTCATATCTTTCCATAACCGACAATGAAGCATTGGATGCCCTGCATGCATTATGCAGGCATGAAGGAATAATTCCAGCTCTTGAAAGTTCCCACGCCCTTGCCCAGGCCATGAAAACAGCAAAAGGGAAATCACCCCAAAATATTATAATTGTCAACCTGTCAGGCAGAGGTGACAAGGATTTAGAAACCGTTCTCAGTTTTGACGCAAAACAATAATAAGGAATAAACCATGGAGAGAATAAAAGAGAAATTTATTGAATTAAAAGAGAAAAAAGAGAAAGCACTGGTGGGATTTCTTACCGGCGGAGACCCTGATATGTCAAAATCCTTTGATATTATTACAAAGATGTGTGAGTCTGGAATCGATGTGCTGGAACTTGGCATTCCATTTTCTGATCCCACTGCAGACGGCCCTGTTATTCAAAGATCTTCGGCAAGATCAATTGCAAAAGGAATAAATATATCAAAAATACTTGAGTTGACAAAAAAAATTAGAACAATCACAGATATTCCCATTATTTTATTTACATATTATAATCCTGTTCTGGCCTTTGGAGTTAAAAAATTTTATAAACAGGCCGTAAAATCAGGGGCAGATGGAGTACTTGTAGTTGATCTGCCACCGGAAGAATCAGATGAAATGACAAAATTCTGGAAAGATGATAATTTCTCTCTAATTCGTTTATTAGCACCCACAACCCCTTTAGACCGTATGAAAAACATTTTAAAGAGTGCTTCAGGATTCATATATCTTGTTTCTAAAACAGGAGTTACAGGAAGCGATGGCCTTGATGCTTCAAAAGTTTTAAAACAGACGAAGATGATTCGTTCTGCCTGTGATCTTCCTGTATGTGTTGGATTCGGAATCTCCACCCCAGATGATGTAAGACAGATAGCATCTTTTGCAGACGGTGTTGTTATTGGAAGTGCCTTTGAAAAACTAATAGAAGACAACATAGCTAAGCCAGATCTTCCATCAATTATAGCCAAAAAAGTTAAAGAGTGCAAAAAAGCAACTGTTTTTTCACAGTGACTGCAAAATATCATCATATTGTTTTACCATGATTTCCCATGAAAATTGTTCCATATGCCGGGATAATTTTTTTTGAATGAACAGATGTGCTGGATAATTTATAAGTATCTCTTCAAGTTTTTTTTCAAAATCTTTTTTTGTCTTATATAAAACTTTATGATGAAGATCATCGGGTATAAGTTCAGGATAAGACAGCCTGTCCGGCAGCAGAGGAATGCAGCCATATCTTACAGCCTCAACAACAGAAATACCAAAGTTTTCCTGGATTGCGCAGCTTACAACAATTGCACCTTTTTTTAACCATGATATATATTTGTCTTTCGATTCAACATAGCCGAAAACAACTGTCTCACTCTTAAATTTTTCTTTGGCCTGCCTAAATATATCAGGAAATTTTTTAAATCTCTCTCCCATTAAAGCCAGAGAAAAGGGAATATTTTTTTCTTTTAAACTGCTTAGGACATCAAAAAAGAATTCAAAATTTTTATCATGATCCCATCTGTGGTTCCAGATAATCAAAGGCTTTTCCAAGGCCTTTTTTTTAAAATCAATCACACCTGTTTCAAACCTGCATCCTGGATAAACAACTTGAGTGTTTTGTCTGATTTTTTCAACCATCCACTCAGGCCTTGCATCGGGCATCTGTTTGAGCAACCGGATTGCGGCATTAATAAAATCACTGAAATGAAATTTTGAATTAAACAAAACTTTATTGGCTGCAGCAGCAGAAACAATATTGATAAAACTCAAGTTTGAATCACGCTTCTGCCTTGATGCCAATGGATAGGATAGTTGATTTTCATGAAAGTACATTAATACAGGAGGGATCTTTTTACCCTTGAGAGACTGCAGATCTGCCAGATTCAGCATGTCTGTAGTAAAGACTGCATCATAATCAGATAAATTTTTAACCTTATCAACAAAGTAGAGGGCAGCCCCTCTCATGCGCCATTTCCAGAATCTGTCCGGAAGCGTGACCAGAGAAACCTCATGGCAGGAATTATTCTTGAACCCCAATGCAAAATCTTTATGGGATCCCCCGAAAAAAGGTTCAAGAAAAAGAACCTTCATAATAATTACCGGGGCTTTTGTTCTGAAAAAAGATGAACATCCTGCTGGGGATATGGGATACTGATTCCTTCCTTATCAAAAGTTATTTTAATCTCTTCTGTCAAATCAAAATAGACATCCCAGCAATCTGAAGTTTTTACCCAGGGGCGGACAACAAAATTAACACTGCTGTCGCCAAGTTCAGAGACTGCAATATTTGTTGCCGGATTTTCAAGCACTCTCTCTTCCTTTTTGATAATAGCTTCAAGAATACCTTTTGCCTTGACTATATCATCGTCATAGCCAATACCTATTACCAGATCAACCCGCCGGTTGTCATTTGCAGTAACATTGGTGATTACACCACTGGTAATGCTGGCATTGGGAACAATATGCTTCTGATTGTCAGGCGAGTTAATGGTGGTATTAAAAATATCAATACTTTTAACGGTTCCTGTGACTCCGCCAGCATCCACAAAATCTCCAATTTTAATGGGACGGAACATTATGAGCATTACACCGGATGCAAAATTTGACAGAGAATCCTTAAGAGCAAGACCTATAGCAAGACCTGCGGCACCAATAATGGTGAGAAAGGAGGTGGTATTTATACCCAGCTGCCCTGCCACCGCAATCATCACAACGATGAAAAGCGTGTAATAGACAATACTGCCTAAAAACTTGACAAGAGTGACGTCAATATTGTTTTTCTCCATAATTTTTGTCAGCAGATTTGTAATTCTGCGGCAGAGCCATTTTCCAATGAGAAAAATAAGTATGGCAGCCACTATTTTAATTGAATAGGTTGTAAACCACACGATGATTGTTTCCAAAATTTGGTCGATATTAATTGCCATTCTTCCTCCTGTTAAATGTTTTATTGTTGAAGGCTATAATACAAAAATCCATGTCACACAATAAAATCCTTGAATTCAAGCCTATTTTTCAGATTTTAATCGTTTCATCAAGGATGATGGTACAATATTGTATGAACACATTGTGTCTCAGATTTTATTCATTTTATTGCCAGCTCATCCCGCCAGGCATTCCTGCTGTTTTCATATTTTGCATTTTATGCAACCGGAACATTCTTACCGCGTCTTCCCATTCTGTTTTGAACAGTGACATTAAATGCGGCGTTGGTCCCCGATTACAGCGGCGGGTCCGCCCCTGATTTTCAAAGGGTTCCCTGTCAGGCTCAAATATGAGCACCTAAGTTTAAAAATTAATTATTCATTTAGCACAGGATTGTCAAGTTTTTTTCAATCCATGTACCTTGATTCAAAACGTGCAACAGGACGTTCGTTTTTTTCGTATAACGTCAGACTCTCACCGACAATTTTATACTTGACCGTGTTTATCAAAGCATTTAAGAAGTGCTGCTTCTGCTGCATGCTTTCAAAGCACATTTTTCTTGTTGATGCAATCTTATTAAACCTTAATTTCGTTTGTTTAGGCTCATATTGCCCTGAAAACTTATTACAACCTGAAAACTTATTACAACCTGAAAAACCGCGAACCCTTGATTCATCTGACACGAGTACCATAAACAACTCTTTCTTTCCGGCTCCGGGCTGTACGGGTATTTCAGACAATGCCATCAACTTCCAATAGGTATTGGCTAAATTTGCATTATGTGTTTCCATAGATTGAGTCCTACCGGGCAGCTCACTCCCTTTCCCCATTTTATCAGAAGACTTGATTTCCATCCCCACATACATGTTGTTGTTCCCGGTGGCGGTATTGATGAACGCAGACGTCAATGGAAAAAGAAAAAAGGAAAATATTTATTCCATTATAAAGCCCTGGCAATTGTTTTTCGAGCCCGATTTCTAACAGCCTTAAATGAATCAAAACTTACCATTCCAAAAAATATTCCCAAAAAATGGGTGGTTGACTGCTCCCATGCAGGAAAAGGAATAACTGCAATCAAATACTTATCCCGTTATTTATACCGTGGCGTTATCAGTGAAAAAACATTGTTTCCAATCAAAATGGCATGATAACTTTTAAATATACTGAAAGCAAAACCGGTAAAACACGATTTCGAACCCTGAAAGGGGAGGATTTCTTAAAACTGTTAATGCAACATATTCTCCCCAAAGGCTTCCGAAGAGTTAGAGATTATGGATTCCTTCACAGCAACGCTAAAAGACTGTTCTTCCTGGTTCAGTTGATTTTATACGTTAAAATAAATGAAATGAAACAACGTTCAAGGCCTGTTTTTAAATGTCCATGCTGTAAGTCACCTATGGTTGTTATAGGATTTCGTTACACAGGAGAAAAATCCGGATAATTCTTTTTTCTGGCAAAATCTACTGTTCATTTTAAAACAGGAGGGAAACACCTAATATGAAATAATAATTTTTAGAAACCTGTTCCCAGGTTAATGCACCCCTGCGCCTTGAATTTGACAATCCTTCCGAAGGCACATCATCTTCTCCATATTCAAAAAAAGATATTTTCTTATATATAGATTACACCATTAATTTGGTCGGGCTTGTCCAACCACCGGATAAGGTCGTGGTTCGTTCCTCACACGACCTATCCTTATTCGTTATGTGCTATAATCCGATTATTACCTTCCTATCTTTTTCCTACCGGGCATACAAACTCACACTTTCTACAAAATTTTATCGTAGCTTGTTTGCCGTAGTTGTTTTTGGAACTTTCAGTAACATCCTTTTCCATTCTTATATTACAGAGCTCTCTATTATAAGTGCCATCCCTTCCTGGCAAGGATTCAGAAAATTCAATTGACTTAAAAATTGAAGCTTTCTCATCCATAGCATTTTCGGGGCAAACTCTTCTGCAGAGATTTTTACAATCAGCACAGGGATCAAAGTCTATTGGCCCGGTTGGGTGTATCTCAGCATCTAAAAATAAAGCCCTGAGTCGAATTCTGGGACCATTTGACGGAGTTATAAGTATATTATTCTTCCCAATACATCCAAACCCGGCAAGCACAGCTGCAGCTTTAAGAAAAATTCCTCCTTTTTCAACGTAATAATGAAGTTTGCGGGTTTTTACCTTCAGATTATCTTCAATCTGTTGACTTGTCTGCTTTATGATATCAATCAATATTCGGTTACCAAGCGTACCTCGGCCATCCCACCAATCAAGCTCCGGCATATCTTCCGGATGTGAAAGCCCGATCACGAGTACGGTTCTTACAGAATCAGGCCAAGTGAATAATTGGTTGTCTTGAAGAGTCTCATCATCAGTGATGAATTCGTTGTCTGGAAGGCCCTCAACATCTTTGACAGTATCCATTGCTGCATAACACCGATAAACACACTTGTTATGCAGTTCTTTTTTACTACTGTTTAATTATTCTTATCTTTATCTACAAAAAATGTCGATTTTTTCAGAAACCTCTGCTGGATTGTCTTCAGGCGAAAAATGACCGGCATTCGTAATAATCTCAAGCTCTGCCTTTCCTATCCTCTCTTTTGCTTGGTGCGCTACTGCCGGGGGAAGCCATGTATCATACTCTCCCCACAACAATTTTACCGGTGCCGTCAGCTCATGAAACAGCTTCTCTAATCGATCGGTGATGCTTTCGTCAAACTGTTCCACATTCCTAAACCACGCAAACTGTCCTTCCTCTCCCTTCCATTGATCGAAATAGTTCATCAATATTTCGCTGCCGGGATCTTTATGAAATGCGGTTCGCAAATGCGCCATCGCTACTTGTTCATATATATGTCGTGGCATTGTCTTATAGCACTCGATGTATTTTTGTTGGTGTCTTGTCGTATCGGTGATCCACGGACTTATGATGACGGCATCCAGCAAGATGATTTTCTGAAATTGAAATCCTTCAATCAAGTTTGCTGCAAGAACTACCGCGCCGCCGATATCATGTCCCACTACACAAGGGGAACTCTCATTTAATTCCCAAAAATCCAATAGTTGTCTCAGAATTCTTGCCTGATTTTCGATCGTAACATTTTGCGCTCTCGATCTTTCCGAATTACCGTATCCCAAAAGATCGTAGACATAGATTTTCCAATTGATTTTCAATCGATCAACGACATGTCGCCATAGGTAGGACCAACTAGGGGTGCCATGGACAAGAACGAGAGGGGGACCTTCTCCGATTACGTTAAATACAATGCTTCCATCGGTTGATTCAAATGTTTTCGGTAAACGCCAATTCAGCATAATATTCTCCTTTTCCCGGAATCTGATTTCCGTATCAGAAGATCCATCGGTGATCACTATACCATGATGGGTCTGCACCTTGAACTGCATAACGACCGCTATCACATGAAAAAGGTTGCGTACCGAAAACTTTGGAATAATGACAAATATCTTGCGTTACGAGTACTTCCCAAATCCCCGGTCTCTTTTTTTCAGGTGGATTGCATTGTTATGAGTTATCATCTTTCTAAGCTAATATTGTCCCTTTTCTTTTTACCAGATAAAAGTATTCCATACACACTAATAAATACAATCACGAGAGTTACAACTTGATGAATTTTAATTGATTCATGCAAAAATATTATTGCTAAAATTACTGTTACCACTGGCCATGGCGTTGTAATTGAACTCGCTACAGATACATCTACATGTCTGACAGCATAAAACCAGTTTACAAGCTCAAGATAATAGACAAGCCCCATAACTGCTGCATACATTTGAAAAACATTATTTTCCATTAAGAGGGCTACCTGACTAAGACCATTTATTGTTACTGACATGGTAAAAAGCACAATTACGGAGACAAGAACTCTGAAAAAGGTTACTTGTGCTGGAGTAATTGGTGTTGTATTTAATACTTCTTTGATTATGATATGAGCCACACTCCATATAAGTGGAACACTTAAAGCAACAATAAACCAATATGAGAGGCCTTCAATTAGCCAAGTTCCATTAGTGCCAAGATAATATAGACCAACTATTAGTAAAAATGTAAATAACAATTCTGCTGTTGTCTTTTTTCTATTGAGAAATATTGTTTCCCATAAAATAGCAAAGAGTGGATAGGCCTGAATTGCAATAGATGCGCTTACAGTCCCGGCTTTCTCCAATGCCAATACATATACAAAAGTTGATACTCCAAACAAAGCACCAGTTGCAAGAATTATTAAAACAGTTTTTCTCTTTAGCCTACCAGACAAGTTAGCATCTAGAATTCCTCGATTCGCATACCGATATTCAATAAGTAAAATAGGCGTTGCAACAATAAGCTGCCAGACAGACAAATAGAGAGCAAAGTTCAATGCACTTATTTCCATAGGTCTACTGTTTGAAATAATAGGCATTATCCCAAGGAGCATTAATGAAACAAATGATAGAATAATCCCTGTTTTAATATTGCTTTTCACTATGATTCCCATTTGGAGTTTTTAACATACCCCCCCCCCCAACTAACCTGCCCCAAGCATTTTACCGACTAACTTGATACAAAGCTGTGAACTTGGATAACCTGCCAAGGTTATTTGAAATCATTATTGGTATAGTCAATAACAAATAAATCAAATCTAAAAAAAGTGTGTGAGTTAAACTTCTATTAAGCGGTTCATTCGTAAAACAATTAATGATACAACCACAATTGATATCAATACCACGGATGATATTAATTGAAATTGCTCCGACAAATAAAACCAACATAATGAAAATTAATCGAATTGCGCCAGGTGTTAAAATACCGATAATAAGAAGTATTCCACATGTTAATTCAAACCATGGTAAGAATATTGCTGTTTGACGTGCTATTGTATCAGATACTAATTGATAATTTTGAATTGATCGAGCAAATAATATCGGCTGATAAATTTTACATATACTTTGGTATATGAAAACAGATCCAATAATCCACCGACAAGCCAAAACAATATATTGATTTTTCAAAAAAATAAATATTTTCTTCAAATTAATGTGCCTTTTCTATTGGAAATCCAGCTTCTTCCCATGTAATAATACCACCCTCAAAAAGCATAATCTTCTTATATCCATAATCAGTTAGGATCTCTGCTAAGGTAGCACTAAAATGGCAATCGGGTCCTGTACAGTATATTATCAAGGAATCATTTTCATCGATTTTTTTATCAATACCAGAATAATATTGTTCAAACAAGTCAACTGGCAAATTAACGGCGCCTGGAATGTGACCTTCATTAAAAGCACCGGGGTAACGAGCATCTAAGAAAATAGCCTCTTTAGCTTTAAAATAATTATGGGTTTCTTTTAAAGATAGAATTTTACTGCCTGTTTCAACTACATTTATAATTTCACCAGTCCACTCTATCTTATTTGGATTTACGACATTACAGATGAATCCCAAAAAAATTGAAATGAAAGATATGATGATAATTTGTTTTAGAGAATTCATAATTTATACAATATAATGGACCTAACGCCGGAAATCAACCGCCGCGGTTATTTGCGATCGGCTGCATTTACTTTGCTGGGACTTTTTGTTCTTCTTCCTTTCACTGATTTTAGTTTCCTCTTTTTTTTGTAGGATTCTAACAGAAACCCCGGCTTTGGTTATAAAAAATTCGGATGGCTTGTAAATCGAAATTCCCTTTTCCCTGTTTTTTCGGTCAGAAGAAAGCTTAATCGCTCTTGTCCTATCGTATGTAAAACTACCGCCGACCCACATATTAATATCTTCCGCTGTTTTCCAGGTTCCCAAAGCTTGAGTATAGGAATCGATCATTTGGTTACTTATTAATTCATCGCGCCCAATCTCCGGCTCATCCGGCAAATAATTCTCAGCATAAGGGGCCGCCTGCTCAAACTTTATGTTAGTGATTTAATTGCCAGAATCACCCAACTCGATTCCTGCAAAGGCAACGTTGCGGTCCCTCTTGATGCATTTGTGTTAGGTGCTTCACTTTCTTTCATAAAATTACTTTACTATAATTCTAGTTACTGCTTAATCAATCGGTTCAATAAATCAGAATTTATGCATTAAACACTGACCGATTACAGCCATACTGCCCAATCACCGTAGTTAAATGTTCCGCTGCCATGATGCAATTTGCCTTCATCTTGTAACTGCTGGAAAGCGTCACGCATTCGGGCCAGAATCTCAGGCTGAATATTCAAAGTGTGATGTGCTGGGAACAAATGTTTTACCGGAAGCGCCGAAACTCGGGCCAGAGAATTGAGGTATTCTTCTGGATCGGTGGACGGAAAGTAGACAAACAGCGTGTCTTTATAAACCAAATCTCCTGTATAAAGATAACCGCGATCACTTTCCCAAAAACACATATGGCCCGGTGAATGGCCGGGCGTATGCACTACTTGAACATGGCGATTTCCAATATCGATTACGTCATTTCCCTTTAGCACCCTGGTCGGTTTACACTGAAAGAATTCATAATTTAAAACATCAAAACCTTCCGGCAGATCACAGCGGTCAACGACCATGTCTTTAATCTGGTCAATTGTCAGAGGAAATTCCCCGTTTAGCCAGTTTAATTCATCCTCATGAGCGTAAAAGTCTGGAAAGTATTTATGACCTCCAACATGATCCCAGTGAATGTGGGTAGCTACTGCGATTATCGGCTTATCAGTCAGCGTGATGACTTTTTCATAAATATTACAGATTCCAAGCCCAGTATCAATCAGCAGACTATATTCAGAGCCATTCAAGAGATAACAATGCGTTTCCTCCCAGTGGCGGTATTCGCTAATGATATAAGTTTCCTTATCAATTTGATCTATGGTAAACCAATTATTCATTTTGCTTCTTCTTCATTACTAATATTAAAATTCCATTTATCAACTTTTAGTACCGTAATACCGCGCACACCTAACGGTTAGTTCAGGTGCAGACAGGGTTACCAAAACCTCTTTTAAAAATTATAATTTTCAATTTTACAACAACCTTTCAAAAAGAAGCAGACCCTGACTGTCACCTGAAGCGCCATGTTATAACTTTTCGAAACTAATGGTTGCATTATGAAACCTTAACAGTTAAAATATAACTATGCAAAATAAAATGACTAAATAGGAGGCTTTATGTCCACAGCAGTCAAGATTTCAGATGATTTAGTTGCAAAAGCAAAAGTTAAATCGAAAGTATTTAAACGATCAGTTGCCGGGCAAATTGAATATTGGGCTCAAATTGGTCAAATTGTGGAAGACAACACCGATCTCCCACTACCAATGATTCAAGATATTTTAATCGGGAAAGAGCAAATTAAATCTGGGCAAGGAACTCCTTATGTATTTGGAGAATGATCATGAGTCAGATTACTGAAGTTACCCAGTCACCACTCTTTGCACGACAAAAAAAGAAACTCAAAAAAAATCAAATCAAAAAACTAGATGATGCGATAAAAACCATTATGGCAAATCCTGCAATTGGTACTGCAAAATCTGGTGATTTGCAAGGTGTTCAAGTATACAAGTATAAAATTGGAAACAACCTTATTTTACTTGCATATGAAGTAAATGAAACTACTCTTTATTTATACACGTTCGGATCTCACCAGAATTTCTACCGCGAATTGAGTAAGTATCTCCATCAATAATTTGGTTATAACGTTTAGTTCAAGTGCTGCCGACCAAAGGGAGGGAACTGGGGGCTTGCCCCCAGCAGTCACCTGAAACGGCTTGTTCTGTATTTTACTGGGTCCAGTTTAGAGATAGTTTCCGATTAGATTGAACACAATCACGTAAATAAAGATTGATTAGGTTCTGATATGGGACTCCTGTTTCCTCTGCTTGATTTTTGAAGTATTCAATTATATCAACACCAATACGAATCGTAACCTGCTTTTTTAAATTTTTAGCATAAGGATTTTTACGGCCTTTCATATTCTCAAAATCATATTCTTTTCTCATAATGGCCTCCTAAAATATACTTTTTGTTCTTTCTTGGTTGCTTTCCTTGCAGAAATGATACGAATAATTGATTCATTACTGCGATAGCAATGGCACACAACCAAAACTTTGAGTTTCTGGCTGAATCCTAAAAGCAAAAATCTCTCTTCATTAATGGAATGGTCAGGATCTTCAAATTCAAGTGCTCTTTCATCAAAGAATACAGCTTGTGCTTCTTCAAATGAAATATCATGTCTGGATTGATTGATATCATTTTTGCTATCATTCCATTCGAAAATTAATTTTTTCATACGTACAGTGTAATTATATTATAATTATAAGTCAAATGGTTTGTACAAAGTTTTTTGGTACAGAACGTTATGTTTCTCTTAATTTGCTTTAAAATGTCTAAAATCCGATTCTCTTAATTTTGTGGAACTAACTAATTTTCGAGATAGTAGATCTTCTCTAATTGAAGCGACAAATTTCCCTATTGCTTTTTCTTTCACTTCATCTGAACACTTACTGTCAGTATGTACTGTATCTAAAAAGCATACCCATTTTTTATTACATTGTCGGGACAGTATAGCCAACAACGATTTAGCTGATTTATAAACTCTGTTTTAAGATCAGTTGCATTACTTGCACCAATATAAAAGCCTTTTAGACATCGTAATAGTTCTTTATAGCTTTCCTCTTTTCTTTGATATTGTTCCCAAATTCGCTTTCTCCATTCATTAAGGAACCACGCGATAATCGCACCAAATAATGGTGCTGCAAATTTCCAAAAGTCTACCGAGAATAATATTTCACACATATGAGGTGTCTCCATGATACATAACGCCGGGCATGAGTGGATGGTAAAGCACCAGCTTTATCCAGTCCATCTCCATGCCTTTGTTCGGCTATGTTTAATTTCATAACTCATTTCATGGCGTTGAAACAGGCCACTTTATTTTCTGTGGTAATTCTTTTATATGTCTATATGTCTTACTTTCTTCAGAAATATCAAATGAAGGGATAAATAACTGATTGGAAGAAAAGCCAAAGCTCATGCTTTTAGGAAGAATCGCAGGAATCGTCAAAGAGGCAATATGACCCAATACAAATGGATCTCTATTGGCCCAAGCAGCTTTTTTGACTTTTGTTTTTAACAAATCATGAAGAACTGTTTGCCCGGCACCATAAAGGGTGTCAGGATTATTGGTTATGATATATGTATCTTTTTTCATTTTATCCCAAACTATTCTATCTAATGAGAATGCAATAAAACCTTTGATACCACTTTTCTTGATTTGTTCTTTCGCTTTTGAAAACCTTGTATGGATTTTTCGCTCACTATTTATTCGTTTTGCCGCAACCGAATATGTAACGTTTTCATATTTGAATAAAAAATCTGGTTCCTCAATCAAGACATAGAATCCTGAAAGATCGAATAGTGCAGCTAAATAAAGCTCAAATTGAAAATCTCTAGGTTGAGTCAAAATGTCATCAGAAGGTTTGCCAGATCCTCCAAATAATTTCTGAATATCCTTCCTATTTTCTTGCCGGATTGTTTTAGATTTAACGATTGCACTGAGTTCCGCAAAATCTCTGATACCTTCAGCCAATAGGTTTTTATCAAATTCATGCCCCTCCAATCCAAAGCCATTCCGCATTAAATCCGACAATTCTTTGATAAATATAGAAAAGCGACATGATTCAGAGATTCGATATCCATCGTTTTTCAACTCAGATACTATAACTTTTGCATTTGACAGGACCTGATTCAGATCACGGTCAATGTGGCGCTTATAGTAAACAGGATCAGCCATTTTCTATTTATATCCGCTCAAGTTCGCGTTCTGGTTCGGCTTAATGTGTATCAAAGTCATTGTAAGGTGCTTCAAGTACTACAGATACATATATTTCGAGTAACGCTTGTTTCGTTGGTTCATGCTCTTGCACCCATCTGATATTCATTCTCCGTATTCGTTCTTTCGCGTCCTGATACGCTTTAAAAAATACCGGATCACTCAAGAGTTTTTCTCTAGTGTAGTCACCAGAGTACGATGTTACGGTTTGACCTGTTGCTTCACGGGCCAACTTGAACGCAAGGGGACTGTCTTTGGCCGACTTCCTGATGTGACCACGTAGTCTCTTATTCAATTTAAGTTTGGATCTACCAACGTAGAGATGGCGTGCGCCTTCAGAAAAAAGATAAACACCTCCCTCTGGTGTATTGTGGAGCGACGATTCCATAGTAACCGGTTCCATTGCCATGAGGTGCTCATACTTCTCATGGAGATTTTCCATATATCTGGTAAATTTTGAGTCCATATTTTAAAGCCGAACGGTTGAGCTAAGGGGCCGGGCTGACATCCAATCCCTACCTCGAAGCTTATTATTTTTAGTTTAGATAACCTTGTTTAAAAACGCCGCCGTTTGCCCGGTCCCGCTTGAGCGATGGGTTATCTGTCGATATTATCAATAAAAGAAATCGTTACTTCCATTGCCGGGAAAAATTTTTTATATTTATCAACGACTTGTTCTATGTTCTCTTTTGGACTTTTAATAACGTAATCGCAATATATTAGTGGAAGCCCATTCTCTCCCAATATATCTGATACTTTTCCTTCAATGCTCATATTTCGGAATGGTGAACTTTTACCATGAGATATTTCATTGCGAGCCCCGGCAGCTTTATTCCAATGTTTTATTTGCTTTTTCAATGCTTTCAGATGGGGATTATTTTTATAACCATCATCTTTACATAGAGTGTTAACAATTTGATCAAAATACATTTTTTCGTTGCTTTTTGGATAACACACACTCTTAATTACCATGCTTATCCTTTCCCAACACCGATAAATGCACTCGTATGAATTATAAATATGATACCAAAAGTGTATTTCCGGTATGGAAATAGCGTTTGGTATATCTTCATCTTTGAACGCCTTACCATTTTCACCCTTAGGAAAGTTACTATCTTGTCTTGCGATTAAAGCATAGCCTAAAGAAAGTTGGACATGGGCTACACTCCAAAACAATTCTGTCATTACTTTATTAAAATCTTCATCATCTAAGCTGAAATGGGCAATAACTTCATCAGACCACCGATGCAAATTTTCAATTGGTATTTTATGGGTAATGGCAGGTATCTTATACTTGTTGAACAAACTACCTATTTTCATATGTATTTCATTTATATTCATATATCAGATAACGGTTGAACTCACTGGTTTTTACGGAGCGCAGCGGAGTAAAAATCCAGTGCAGTGATTTGTTAGCCCAATATCTGCCATATAACGGCAATGATTGTAAGTACTATAATAAGCAAGCCGAAATAAAGCGGAACATTTTTTTCCGTTGAAGTAAAAGATCTGTATTTGCTCGGTCGCAAGCCCTTCCCAAGCGAAACCCATTCGGCAGCGTATATTCGGGCATCAAGATCTTGTTCCAAACGTAAAATGACATCAAATTTAGCTTTGTTTAACTTGCCATAATTGTCTATGAGGTTCCTCCACGAATTGCAGAGTAGCAAACCGACTACAGCAAATCCGTAAAGCAACCAGATAGTGCCAGCATTGAGAGCCCCGGTCTTGACCAATAACCCAGCGATGGCAAGAAGGCTTCCGATTGCTGTTATGAAAAACGCATTTGTCTTTTGACGTCTCTGAATGAGGCTTTCCGATGAATCGATCATCAACTTATAAAGATCAAGGGTGTTTGCTCCATCTTTCCTCTTGAAACATTCATCAAACTCCTTATCAAGTTCGTAAAGCGGCTTTAACTTCGAACACATAATAGCTGGTACGTCTTTTGGATCAATGTCCACAACAGGCATACCACTTTCGCTGGCCTTATTGATTTCCCATGTTGCATTTTCTGATTCTTCACATGCCTTGCGATCAAAAACTATGACTGCCTCTGCTTTTGAAATTGACTCGATAGCCTGATCTTTCCACTCCTCACATCCAGAGCTGTCAAGAAGAATCAGGTCAAACCTTGCGACCATTTTCCGGCCACTTTTTTTAAAGAGTGCTTTAACCTGTTTTCTGTCTCTGAACCTATGAATAACGAACAGTTTCATAAATGCAGCCTATCTATTTCCGGCAATTAGCTTCTTTAGGATATCCCAAGTCCATTTATAAACTTTATCCGAGGAAGATGCCGAGGTTGGTTTTGTGCAATTTTTATCAGAGTATGCAGCCAATAGGAAATATGCTTTTTCCTTTTCTTTTGCAATTGATAGTTCAGCAGACACTCCTGATGCGTTATGAGTCTGAGTCCCACAAAGGACAATTACCACATCAACATTATCCATTCGCCGTTTTACTTTCTCCTTCCAGTCACCAGTTAGAGGCTCTTTAACAGATGCATCCTTAAACTCGAAAGGGCTATCTGGCAGATTGGCTTGACCTGCAAGCATTTCTTTAGTGCCTTTGTCGTGGTCAACATCAAAGCTGATAAAGACTCTCTTTTTGTTTGCCATTGTTTCCTCCTTTATATTGGTATAGGGCTAACGCAAAGATCACTGGTTGCAGGGGGTTTCCCAGCAATCTTGTTTATGTTAATAATTTTGTTAAACCAAAACTTTTCAAATCGGCTCAGTCCCCTGCAATCCAGTGAATCGTTTTGTTCTGTTTAAATCATACCTTCTCTTTCAAGAACTCTCCGTATTTCTTCAAATGAATTTGCAATATTTCCTTTTGGGAATCTAATTTGAGAAAGACCAATAATATTTGAAAATTCACTACATCCTTCTTCAAGTAAAATAATTGCTTTTTTGTATCCGAGCTTCCCTTGGAAAAGTCCAACTTCGTGAACAACATTTTGACGAGCATGTGCTGAATCGTCAGAGTGCAGGTCTTCGGCGGTCATGATCAAAAATGCAAAGCCAGCAAAGTTTAACATCTCAGATATACGTTCAATAGTTGATTTGCCTGCTACGGCTTCTCGATTAAATTCATCCCAAGGCAAATGCAAGCGGTCATTAATAAAATCTTTAAGCTCTCTCCATAGCGGTGAACGACCATGACCGATGAATACACTCAGACCTAAATTATTTCCAATAAATGCTGATTCCCCAATCTTTTGAATATTACTAACATATTGCTCTAAAAGTTGAATGCGTTTATTCATCTCATTTTGCATGTTGCTATCTTCTGGTATGTTCTTAGGAAGGAATGATGTACAAATAGACGTTTCTTTTTCGTGGATTTTAACTAATTGATTCCTGACAGAGAGCGACCACATTTTGAGTTGACCAAGCTTCACATTCCCTTTCGAGATAGTTATTTTCGCTTTATTAATATGATTGTTCAATATTTTTAGAACTGTATTTTTTTTTGAATTAGATGAATCCATAAAATCTCCATATTAGAAAACAGAACAGTATTAATAAGTGGACAGTTTTCCATAATATTGCTTAAATAGGTGGTATTATTTTCCATGTATTTTAATACCACACCCTAAAAAAGGAAAACCCTGTTCACATATTAGCTTTCCTCTTTCTTTTTATACATATTATGTTATTATGCAATCCATTATGGAAAGTCAATCAAAATTTCAGCCTGATCCAAAACTCAGGCTTATGGACCAGGTCAAGGAAGTCCTACGCTACCATCATTATGCATACCGCACTGAACAGTCTTATTGCCAGTGGATATTGCGCTATATCCGTTTTTATAACAAGATTCATCCAAAAAATCTTAATTCAAATGATATTGAACGTTTTTTATCACATCTTGCGCTTAAAAGAGAAGTCTCTGTATCAACCCAGCGCCAGGCCCTTAATGCCCTTATTTTTCTCTATCGTGAAGTCCTTGATATTCCTTTGGATAAAAAAATCCAGCCTGCCCGTTCCAAAAAAAAGCCAAAGCTTCCCACAGTCATGGGCAGAGATGAAGTCAGACTTTTATTCCATCATATTACCGGAATTCATGCCTTAATGGCAAAACTTCTTTATGGTTCTGGCCTGCGGCTTATGGAATGTGTGCGACTTCGCATAAAAGATATTGACTTTAACCGCAAACGAATCAACATACTGGGTAAAGGTGACAAATGGCGAAGCACCATTCTTGCAGATCCTGTTATTCCTGAATTAAAAAATCATATTGAGAGAGTAAAAACCATTCATCATAAAGATCTTGAAGAAGGGTTCGGTGAAGTATATATCCCGGCAGCTCTGGCCAGAAAATATAAAAATGCAGCCATGGAAACAAGATGGCAGTTTGTCTTCCCGTCTAAAAAACGTTCCATTGATCCAAGGTCAGGACGTGAGCGGCGGCATCATGTCATGGAATCAGGTCTCCAAAAAGCGGTAAAAAGGGCTGCTGACAGGGCAGACATTGACAAGAGAGTTACCTGTCATACCCTGCGCCACAGCTTTGCCACCACAATGCTTGAAAACGGAATCAATATCCGCATGCTCCAGGAAATCATGGGCCATGCAGATGTAAAAACAACCGAGCTTTACACCCATGTAATGGACAAGGATATTTCCCGCATAAAAAGCCCCCTTGACGACCTTGATTAAAATCTTTTCACAAAGTATTTATAATGAAATTTAATTCCAGCATTAAGCATGCCCAAACCTTTCAAAACAAGGATATTTCCATTGAGCTGAATATCCATGGGAACAATGAATATACCAAGGTAAGCTATCCTGTAAAATATGGTCTTTTTTCAAAACTTGAAACCAGTGATTATGTTTTTGAATTTAATCAAAATCATGAAATAATACATGCAAAATCCAGGAACTCAGAATGGCAGCATCCATCTGAATGGCTCAAGCGAACAATTGGAAATGACTGGGTTTATTACTCCACCGGGGGGTATTCCGGGGTGTTTGAGGCCATTGGAGAATATTATCTTCCCAATCTGATGTATAAGACTAATTCTCTTCTCGGCGGCACACCTTTTTGTAATGATCCCATAGATAATATTGTCAAAAACTGGCATGAAATTTTAATGCGGTTATCCGCAGCTGATATGCCTGATCCTTTTTTTTCATGGTTGAAAACCATACAGCAGCAGACCCCTGAAAAATTGCAGGGAAAAGCCGGACAACTCTTTAAAATAACAGGATCAAGGGTCAGCGTGATGCCACCCGATGCAAGGCATGTTGATTATAATATTATTCCCATAAATATCTCTGATGGATGCCTTTATAAATGCAGGTTCTGCAAAATAAAAAACCATAAAAAATTCACGGTGAGGTCACAACAAAACATTGACAGGCAGATCAAGCAGTTAAGAAAGCTTTACAACAGTGACATCACCAGTTTCAATGCCTTGTTCCTGGGAGAGCATGATGCTTTAAATGCTCCTGGTGATCTTATACTTGAAACTGCGCAAAATGCTCATCATGCATTTAATTTTCATACATCCTATATGGCAGACAGCTATTTATTTATATTCGGAAGTGCTGATTCCTTTTTAAATAAGGGGCAAGCTTTTTTTACAAAGCTTAACCAGCTCGACTTTCAGACCTTTATCAATATCGGGCTTGAATCCTATGACCAGGCAACCTTAGACCTGATCGGCAAACCAATAACCAGAGAGATGGTAGGCCAGGCATTCAAAAAAATCCAAGCGATCAACAATGCCTGCCCCAACATAGAAATTACCTGTAATTTTGTCATGGATGAGAGCCTGCCTGGCACCCATTATGACACCCTGATGACCCTGATACGAGACAGTGTTAACAGGACAAGGCCAAAAGGCAATATTTATATATCTCCATTAAAATTCGGTTCTCCTTCAAGGGAGGTTCTCTACGATTTTTACAGGCTCAAGGCCAAGAGCCGTTTCCCAACCTTTTTATATATAATCCAGCGGTTATAAAATGATATCCTTTGGGATTTAATTCTCGGTGTTACCCTGGTTATCCTGCTTCTTGAAGCGGCAAGAAGAATCATCGGCCCTGCCCTGCCTGTTATTGCCATATGTTTTACCCTGTATGCTTTTCTTGGGCCGTATATGCCTGATTTCATGGCTTTCAAAGGGGTTTCCCTGACAAAATACCTGAGTAGTATCACCCTTTCCTCAGAAGGTATTTACGGCATACACCCATGCGTGCAGCATATAAGGCAATTATCTTAATTTTTATAGTTATTTTGTACCAGGAAATAAGACAGTCTTTTAAAGAAAACAGTGGTTTTGCCGCGGGATTAAAAAATGGTGTTAAAATAATATTTGACGGACTTGCCAAGGGTTCAAGGAACATGATATCCGTGGCTCTTGCCTGTGCAGCAGCAGGAATCATTGTGGGTATTGTAAATATGGGCATAGGCGGGATGATCTCCGATGTTGTTGAATATCTTTCCAGGGGCAACCTGTTTTTACTTCTTTTTATAACTGCCATGGCAAGCCTGCTTATTGGAATGGGACTGCCCACAACAGCAACATATATTGTAATGGCCTCTTTGACGGCCCCTATAATAGTTAATGTCGGGGGCAGCTACGGGTATGTTATACCCATAATGGCAGCCCATCTTTTCTGTTTTTATTTTGGCATTCTTGCCGATGATACACCCCCTGTAGGGCTTGCAGCCTATGCTGCCTCGGCCATCGCAGAATCAAAACCGATCCCTACTGGAATCCAGGGTTTTTTATATGATATCAGGACTTCGGTAATAGCATTCATGTTTGTTATAAATCCGGAACTAATACTGCATAATATCAATTCCTGGCCCCAGGCCCTGCTGATATTCGGCATGGCACTTGTGGGAATGTCCTGTTTTGAGTGCTTTGCCCAGGGATGGTTTTTGATCAGGATAAAATGGTATGAAATCCCATTGTTGCTTTCAGCTGCCTTTGTCTTGTTTCACCCCGGAGCCATAGCCACATACCTGAATATAGACCAGGCCTTTAAATATTATCTTTTCCCCATAGGTTTAGTATTATTCGGCATTACCTTTGCGCTGCAAAAATGGAGGATGGCAAAAATATAGAATCTTTTGATGCTAATGGTAAATACTTGCTTTTATCATGGTTTTGATGATAATTTCCCTTACATGAAAACAGCAGAACTCATATCGCTTCACGGAGGCCACAGCGGCCAGTACTGCAATCATGCAGAAGATCTGCTTGAAGATATTATTCAAAAATATATTAAACTCGGATTTAAAAAAGTAGGAATTACCGAGCACATACCTCCGGTCAGTGATCTGTTTTTACATCCTGATGAAATTAAAGCCAAACTTACTTCCCTTGATATTAATAAAAAATTTGAAGATTATTTTATTAATATTAAAATTTTAAAATATAAATATGCTTCCCGGATTAAAATTTTTGCAGGTATGGAGACGGAAACATATACAGGATATGTTGAGCATGTTAACAATTTAATATTAAAATTCAGGCCTGATTATATTGTTGGCTCTGTCCACCATGTTGATGATATCTGTTTTGACTATTCAAACAAAGAGTATGACAGACTTTCTTTGAAATTTGGTTCCTATGATCTTATGTATAAAAAATATTTTGATCTTCAATATGAGATGATAAAAAAATTAAAGCCTTTTATAGTCGGCCATTTTGATCTCATAAGAATCTTTGATCAAGATTATAAAAATCGACTTGCCCTGCCAGAAATAAATCAAAAAATTATAAGAAATCTTGAGCTTATAAAATCCTTGAATCTTGTCATGGATTTTAATTTGCGCCCCCTTGCAAGAGGTGAAAAAGAGCCCTATATCACAGCATCAATTCTTAAAACCGCAAGGGAAATGGAAATACGTGTGGTTCCGGGTGATGACTCCCACGGTATTGAGCAGGCAGGCCTTAATGTTGATAAAGCCATTAAAATTCTGGAGGCTTATGGATTTGAAACCAGGCAATGGCCTGACCCTCAAATATATGAATAAATTATAAATTGAAATATTATTGTTGAAAAAATTTTAAAGCCTACTCCAAAACAATCCTAATTATAAAAGGAGAAAAGATGAAAGTTATTGCACTGCAGGGCAGCCCCAGGAAAAAAGGTAATACTGCCAGATTACTTGAGTGGATAAAAGAAGAGCTCATATCTTCTAATCATGAAATTGAAATCATATATTTGAATTCAAAAAACATACATGGGTGTATTGCATGCGCCAAATGCAAAGATCTGCCAGATGAGATAGGGTGTGTTCAAAAAGATGACGCAATTGAAATTCTTGAAAAAATGGTCAGGGCCGAACTTGTGATTTTTGCCTCTCCTCTCTATTTCTGGGGGGTTACAGCACAATTAAAAGCTATTATTGACAGGACATACAGCCTGTATGTCAATTATCACCAGCCAGGCCATGCTTCACTTGTGGAAGGACAGCGCCAGGCACTTTTATCAACCGGCGGCGGACCATATGAAAATAATGCAGAACCCGTGTTTACAGCTTTCAGGCGTTTACAGAATCCTCACAAAGCTGTTAATGCAGGAGAACTGTTTATTGGCAAATGTACAACCCCTGAAGATATGGATGATGCTGTTAAAACCCGGGCAGTTGAATTTGCCCAGAAAATAATAAACTGATAAATAATAAACTGATAAATAATTGCCGGATAAAAACAGGAGACAGATAAAATAAGCTGACAAATATTCAATCATGACTGATAACCTCTCGATAGTTCTTGTTGAACCCCAGGGCCCCATAAATATAGGTTCTGTGTGCAGGGCAATGATGAATTTCGGGTTTACAAACTTAAGGCTTGTAAACCCGACAAAACATTACAAATCCCTTCTGGCAAAAAAAATGGCATTAAGTGCTTTTTCTGTTCTTGAAAAGGCTCTGGTTTTTAATGATCTTAAATCTGCACTTTCAGATATTCAGATTGCCTTTGGCACGACCCGCAGATTTGGAAAGTACAGAAAAAACTTTTTCACTCCTTCAGGTGCTGCCCTGAAAATAAATAAATCATATCATGACACAAATTGCGCACTGGTACTGGGACCGGAGGATACTGGCCTTGAGACAAAAGATCTGGATCTATGCCAGCATTTTATCACCATCCCAACTCATGAGGCTTATCCTTCCATGAATTTAAGTCATGCCCTCTCTATCCTTTTATATGAAATTTCAATAAAATCCGATGCAGGGGTTAACTTTTTTAATCCTGCCCCAAAAAAACTTGCTGATGGAGATGAGATTGAACAGATGTTTGACCACATGAAAGAGAGCCTTGTCAATATTGATTTTTTTGACAGACAAAACCCTGATCATCTGCTGAGAACTTTCAGACGAATATTTGGTGAATCAGGGCTTTCATCCAGGGATGTAAGAATTTTAAGGGGATTGATGAGCAGAATTGACTGGACAGAAGCTCAAAGAAGGAAAAACTCTTTATGAGCCTGCAAAAAACAAATATCACCCTTTTTCATATACATCATCTCAACCGCTTCAGCGGTCTATGATTCATACTCTCTCAAACATTTTACCTGTTAAACATTTAACATATTAATCACCGCCACAGGCGGAGTTCAACTGAATTAAAACTAATTGTTTCATATAAATACGATCAAATTAAATAAGGAGGATATAAATATAATGAAAACTATTGTTCTTGGAGGAGGGCTTGTTGGTGCCCCCATGGCACTTGACCTGGCAGAGGATAAGGATATAAATGTCACTGTTGCAGATATCAGCGATGGTATCTTAAAAAAATTTAAAACCCATACTGAAATTAAAACCATTAAACAGGATCTTTCAGACAGACAGGGTTTAAAAGAAATGATTTCCAGCTTTGATATGGTTATCAATGCAGTTCCGGGATTTATGGGATATAAAACCCTGGAAACCATTATTAAAGCCGGCAAAAATGTAGTGGATATTGCATTTTTCCCGGAAGATGCACTTACTCTTGATGCCCTTGCAAAAAAACATGATGTTACAGCTGTTGTGGATTGTGGTGTGGCTCCTGGCATGAGTAACATGCTGACAGGCTATGCTGATCATTTACTGGACAAGACCCGGAGAGCAGTAATATATGTTGGTGGACTGCCCGAAATAAGAACACAGCCCTGGGAGTATAAGGCGGTTTTTTCACCCATTGATGTTATTGAAGAATATATAAGACCTGCCTTTTATGTCGAAAAGGGCCGGGTGGTTGAAAAACCGGCTTTAAGTGAACCTGAACTTATTGATTTTCCAGAACTTGGAACCCTTGAAGTATTTAATACAGATGGCTTGCGATCCTTGATAAAAAACCTTGATATCCCGGATATGAAAGAAAAAACCATGCGATATCCAGGGCATATTGAAAAAATTCTGTTTTTAAAAGATGCTGGATTTTTCAATGAAGAACCTGTCAGGATTGGTAGTGAAATGGTCAGGCCCATAGATATGACAGCAAAACTTCTGTTTCCTCAGTGGAAACTTGAACCCGGTGAAAAAGATATCACTGTTATGCAGATCATTGTTCAAGGTGAAAAAGATGGAAAAAAAAGAGAATACAGATGGGATCTTCTGGATAGATATGATTCTAAAACAAAAACCCACTCCATGGCAAGAACAACTGGTTATACTGCTACTACTGTATTAAGATTGCTCAAGAAAGGGCTTTTCGACCAAAAAGGAATCATTACACCTGAAATAATAGGGAAAGATGAAACCTGTGTTAAATTTGTTCTTGAAAATTTAAAGCAGAAGAATATTGTTTATAAACAGACAATTACTGACCTGTAGTAAAAAACCCTGCGCACAGACATTTCTGTGTGCAGGGTTTAATCTTTTAATACTGCTCTATTGTTTGAATGTAAACTTGCCTATTTGTTTTCTACGATGAGTGCCATCCCCTGACCACCACCGATACAAAGTGTTGCCAATCCATATCTTAAATTTCTTGCTTTCAGTTCATACAAAAGCTTTGTAACAATAACACCACCGGATGCAGAAACAGGATGACCCAATGCAATGGCGCCGCCATTTACATTTACCTTATCCATATCCATATTTAATTCACGGGCAGATGCCAGTGTCTGGGAAGCAAATGCTTCATTCAATTCAATCAGATCTATATCATCAATGGTCAAACCTGCTTTTTCAAGAGCCATCTTTGTAGCTGGAATCGGGCCGATTCCCATATAAGCAGGATCAACCCCTGCTGAAGCATAGGAGACAATAGATGCCATTGGATCAATACCAAGTTCATCTGCCTTATCTTTTGACATGACAACAAGTGCTGATGCGCCGTCATTCATACCTGATGAAGTTCCGGCTGTAACAGATCCGCCCTTTCTAAAAGGTGGTTTTAATTTTTCAAGACTCTCTTTGGTGGTACCGAATCTTGGATGTTCATCTGTATCAAATATTATGGGATCACCTTTCCTCTGTGGGATTTCAACAGGAACGATCTGCTCTTTAAATTTTCCTTCCTTAATTGCAGCTTCAGTTAGCTGCTGACTTCTAAGGCCGTATGCATCCTGATCTTCTCTGGAAACATTGTATTTTTCAGCAACATTTTCAGCGGTTTCACCCATTGTATTGCCACTTAAGGGGTCAAAAAGGATCAATTGATCCTGAAGCTGCCCATGCCCGAGACGATAGCCCCATCTGGCCTTTTTAAGCATAAATGTAGCATTACTCATACTCTCCATACCGCCTGCCACAATAATATCAGCATCCCCGGATTTAATCACCTGTGCTGCAAGGGTAATTGCCTTGATACTGCCGGCACAGGCCTTGCTTATGGTGAACTGGGGTTTTTCCTGTGGAATTCCTGCCTTAACTGACACGACACGGGCTGAATTAATGGGAAGATCCCCTGTTCTATATCCTGAAGCATAGATAACTTCATCAATCTGATCACCGGTTAACCCGGCTCTTTTAATAACTTCTTTAATGGGAATGGGACCAAAATCAATATCACTCAGTGCTGCAAGTGTTCCGCCAAATTTGCCGACTGCTGTCCTGCATGCAGCGGCTATAACCACTTCTTTCATGTTTCCTCCTGAAAATTTATTTAGTTCTGTCAAATTTTTTTCTTATATTTTTATGTAAAGCCTTTATTGACAAGGGCTTTACAATAAATATCCTTTCTCCCTATTTTTTATCTGATTTTAGAGTTAAATTGTATGTGATC
>JAQIBP010000086.1 GCA_027858995.1 Deltaproteobacteria bacterium
TGGCAAGCGAAAATTTACTATTTTGGGTGACAGCACTTCTTGAGTTGTGCCAACAAAAAATATGGCCCGAGAGTGAAAATAATTAGGGGTGCTTTATGTTCCATGAAAATCCGTGATAAATATGAATACCTGCAGTAACAAGTATCAATGTCCCAACTGTAATATGGATATCTCCCCATTGAGTTTTGCTGAGTCCGAAAAGATGATAATCAGACCAGTATGCTACTCGTCCTGACGGAATAATATAAAGAATAACACTTGTAACAAGTTCAATAATTCCTGAAATGACAAGGGTTAAAGAAGTAATTCTACGCATAATTGTACTTTCCTTTTACAATGTCTTGTTTTATGAAGGCAGCCATAAAGCTAAACCTGGAAACATAAATACCAGTATAATGCCAAAAGCAAAAATTAATACAAACGGGATAACACTTTTAATGATAAAAGAGAGCGGTTCATTAACAATACCCTTGACCGTAAATATGTTAAGTTTTACCTGCGGTGTAATCAGCGCTGTTTCAATAAGCATCATCAATATAGCGCCAAAAGTAATTTTGTCAATTTCCAGAGCAGGAAGCACAGGTGCAATGACTGGAACCGTTAAAACTGTCATTGATCCTATGTATAAGGATTGAAAAAAGTTGCTACCTTATATTTTTTTGATAACAGTCAAGTGTTATTAAATCAGTTATTGTTGTATGTTCCTTAAAAAAACTGATAAATTTACTATTAGGTTGTTTTAGTTCAGTGTTATGATTATCTATATGGAAGATTAAAATGAACAAATTGTTAACACAGGAAGAGTATTGGGATAGTGTAGCTGGAGAAAAGGAATTTACGACTCCTTTTCAAATGGAATTATTCAAAAAAGTTGTACCCAAAGAAGCTCGAATTCTTGATGTCGGTTGTGGATACGGAAGAACTCTTCATGAATTATATCTATCAGAATTTACTAATTTGTCAGGAATAGATATTTCAAAAAAAATGATAGATAAGGGAACTAAGCTGTATCCTCAATTAACTTTAAAAAAATATGATGACAGCAGACTTCCATTTGAGAACAATTCACTTGATGCTGTAATTTTGCTGGCAGTATTAACCTGCATCATTAGCAATAAAGAACAAGAAAAATTAATAGATGAAATAGAGAGAGTTCTGAAAGATGATGGTGTTCTATATATAAATGATTTTTTGATTAACAGTGACCAGCGGAATATAGATCGTTATAAACGTCATGAGGTTAAATATAATAAATACGGAATATTTGAATTGTCAGAGGGTGTAGTTCTTCGACATTATACCAAGATGAGAATAGATGAACTGATGGGCAATTTTGAAAAAATTATTTTTGAATCTGTAATTTATACAACAATGAATGGAAACAAATCAAATGGCTTATATTACATAGGTAGAAAACGTAAAAAAATTATACAAATATAACAAATCAAAAAGATAACCCTTTAGTTATAAGTTTGCCAAGTATAAATCTGGTATCTTGTAGTTCAAAAGAATACCGGTCAGGAATAAAACAATTATAAAATTGATTTTCATCATAAATAATCGCCAGGTTTTTCTTGTTATTGTCTTGAAAAATAGTATAAAAATAGTAAAATAAAATTTTAATTTGAATAATCATGAGGTATTGAGATGAGTCTGGTTTCTGTTTTGAGTTTTGCCATTGCGATATTTGTGCTTGCATTAACTCCAGGTCCCGGGGTATTTGCAATAATTTCAAGATCCCTTGCATCGGGTTTTAAAACAACTTTGGTGATGATTGTCGGATGTATAACCGGTGATATTATTTTTTTACTGTTTGCAATCATGGGTATGTCTGCCATAGCTCAAACAATGGGAACCCTTTTTTTATTGGTTAAGATTGTGGGTGCTGCATATCTTATTTTTCTCGGGATTAAGATCTGGATTTCCAAGCCTGTTCCAGTTAACCAGCAACAGATAAATGGGAAAAAAGCCGTTAGATATGGTAATTATCTCAGCGGCCTTGGCATCACTCTTTCCAATCCCAAAGTGATTTTGTTTTATTGTGGTTTTTTACCGACTTTTATGGATCTGCCGTCAATGACTGGTTTTGATATTATTATTGTTACCACGGTTCTTGCCATGGTTTTGTCTGTTGTCCTGATTTCCTATGCTTATCTTGCCAGCAGTGCAAGACTGTTTTTTTCTAGCACACGTTCTGTTAAGTGGTTGAACCGAACTGCTGGTACAGTGATGATTTCAGCAGGAGCTGCCATAGCTGCAAAATCATGACAGCCTGATACATTCAATTATTCCAGGATCAGTGCCTTTTGAATAACCTCTTCAAGGGCCTGGTTGATAAAGAGTTCAAGTTTTTCCTGGTTAAAGGTAAACTCAGTTTTTTCAAGGGTTAAAGAGACTGGTATTGTTTTCAGGGTGTTTTTATCTGCAATGCCAAGATACAGTGTCAGATCAATATCCAGGATCATGTCTGTTCGCCCGCCTTTTTTCTTTGCACGGCATTCAAATTTATTGATTTTACCTGCCATTATCTGCTTGAAGATACTGGAGGCAGCTTTCACACCTTTTGGAGTAAGTTCCCATGGATCAATTTCCGCAGTTGTAAACCCATTTTTTTCATAATAGGTAATAATATTTTTTTTCAGTGTATCAGCAAGATTCAAACCCTCTACCAGATAGGTTTCCTGGCTTTTATCAAGCAGAGTCCTGTATCCCAGGTATCCTTCGCCCATTCCTGAGCGATTATCTTGAAAAGGAGCGATGCCTATTTTGCCGGTGTGTGTTTTTTCATGTTCGCCAAGATAGTTGATGTTGATAAATTTCTGGCCAGGGGTTGCACATCCCCAGAAAAAAATCAGTATAAATCCAAAATAAATCAGTAATTGTTTTTTCATATTTTTTTTCTCCTTTATGGAAAATGAATATTTGAACTTTATAAAAATTTGTTTTTAAGTTGAACCTGTCAGTTAAGCTTAATATCGTCTATTTTAACTGCATTTAAATACTCGTTCACACCTCCAAGGGTCAGGGTGAACATTTTAGTACCAGTTAAGATTGCTATGGCATCATTTTCGCAGTTGCATATGCTGGCAAATGCAGGCCCCATCAGGTTTGCAGGGTTTTGGGCTTTATCAGGTTTTTCTTCCAAAATCTCAAGATATCTGTTTATCCGCTGCTTTAAGATTTCAAAATAATCAAGATTCTGCCCTGTAGTAGTCTCTGTAAGAGTTGAGATGTTTTGGGAAATCTCTCGAATAGATTCCCAGAAAGTCTGGGTTAAAACAGCTTTGTTTTTGTCTGTGACTGCCATATAAAAGGAGACAGCCCATCCAACACTCAATATTTTTAGAATTTGAAGTTCATATTCGATTGTGGTCAGATTTAAACCGCTGTTTTCAGGTATTGCAGTTAGAAGCTGTTTCAAGTCTGTTCTGTCAATGGCAAATGTAGCCAGATTCTGGGCTAACTGGTGTACACTTATTTGTTCTTTTTTATCTTTGTCCATATAGTTTTAGAGGTTTTTATTAAATTTATGTACAAAAAAATCAACTTATGTCATATAATTACTGCTTAAGTTAGCAATACAAACATAAAGTGTAAACAGATAAAATGATAAAAATTAATCTTAAATTGTTTGTAACTCTATCAAGATACCTTCCTGAAGATAGTGAATGCTTTGAGCTGTCCGAGAATACAAGCGTGGAAAAACTTATTTCAGATCTTGGAATTGAAGATGGATCTGTTAAATTGATTTTTGTTAACGGCAAAAAGCAGGATGGTAAGTATCTATTAAAAAACAGTGATAGAGTTGGACTTTTTCCACCGGTTGGAGGTGGATAATTTACAGGATGCTGCAAAAAAAAGCATCAATTCCCATTGTCGCAGGTGCAATAGCAGGTATGACAGGGCAGGTTGCAACAATTTTCCCCGGTGATATGGGCTATAAATTAATCTATGGAGCAAAGAGAGAAAAAGATTCAAAAGGGGTTGAAACTATTATCGGTAATATTGTCTGTTGTGTTTTCTTTGTGGCAGCTCTTCAATCTTCTGAAGTTTTAAAAATTTTATTGGACAGAAAAGATATACTTCGTAATAAATTATTGATTACAGAATTATGGAGCAATACTTTTGAAATTGTGGATTTTACAGGTGCCGGTTTTGGTTGGCTATAAGAGAGTATTAATGAATTTTAAATAGATAGAGGGATGTTTTATTAAAATTAAAAGGAGGATTTTAAATGTCTGAGGATTGTCTGTTCTGCAAAATTGTTAAAGGTGAAATCCCAAGTGAATTTTTATATGAGGATGACAGCTTTGTTGTTATTAAGGATATCAACCCTGCAGCTCCGGTTCATCTGCTTCTTCTTCCCAAAAAGCATATCAGAAGCAATAATGACCTGCAAAAAGAAGATGGAAAAATTATCTCAGACCTTTTCATGGTTGCAAAAAAGATGGCAAAAGAGCAGGGCGTAAATGAGTCTGGTTATAAACTTTTGTTCAATGTTGAAAAAGGCGGCGGTCAGGTAATTTTTCATGTCCATCTTCATCTTATTGGAGGATGGAAAAAATAGTGGCCCAAGAAAAATAATTTATCCCGATATATTTGATGGCTTTCTTATGTAAATATAAAACTAATTTTGTATTCTGCTATTTTCCGATTTCATAAATACCATATGTTGCAAAGAGATTTGGCAGGAAATTTATTATTTTCCCCTCACTGCTTTTTTCTCCTGGTTTGATGGCTGCCTTCTTATGGATTTCAAAACCCATTTTATTGGAAAAAATTTTAAAATCTTCCAGGGCCAAAACCCTTATATTAGGTGTGTCATACCATTGATAGGGCAGCTCCCTTGAAACAGGAGCCTTGCCTGCCAAAAGAAGCTGGGACCTTATTTTATAGTGGGCAAAGTTTGGAAAACTGACAATTACTTTTTTCCCAACCCGCAGCATCTCTTTGATTAAACTTTCAGGATTGTATACCTGCTGCAGGGTCTGGCTCAAGATGCAATAGTCAAAGCTGTTATCAGCATAATCTTCAATTTCACTGTTTATATCTCCCTGAAGCACGGAAAGACCCTTTTCAATGCACAATGCAACTTTACTGTCCTTAATCTCAATTCCTGTCTCCTTAATCCTTTTATTGTTTTTAAGATAATATAAAAGCTCGCCTTCACCACAGCCAAGCCCTAAGACTATTGACTCTGGTTTAATCCAGGACGCTATAATTTGAAGGTCAAATCTCATTTTTACTCTCTTTTACCCCTTTATAAACAGTTGCAAGAAAACCTTTTATCATTCTATTCAGGCGGTTATTAAAAAGAAGAAATGCATCATGTCCAAGGTTTGATTCTATTTCACAAAAACTTACATCAAGCCTGTTTTTCTTTAAGGCTTTAACAATGGCTTTTGATTCATAGGTGGGATAGAGCCAGTCAGAAGAGAAAGAGATAACGAGAAATTTTGCCTTAGCCTTGGAAAAAGCCTTTACAGACGATCCATTACCGTGTTGCATTTCAAGATCATAATAATCTGCAGCTTTTGTGATATATAAAAAAGAGTTGGCATCAAATCTATCCACAAATTTTTCCCCCTGGTATTTCAGATAATTTTCCACCTGGAATTGAGAATCAAATGTAAAAGAGAGGTCTTTTTTGTCCTGTAGTTTTCTGCCGAATTTAAGCCGCATTGATTCATCGGACAGATATGTTATATGGCCTATCATTCTTGCAACAGAGAGTCCAACATTTGGTTTTTTTTCATCACTGTAATTGCCTTTGTTCCAGTTTGGATCACTTTTGATGGCATGCCTTGCAACTTCGTTGAATGCAATGGCAAGAGCTGAGTGTTTCATGGTTGTGGCAAGGGGGATGACAGATTTTACCATGTCAGGATATCTGACACTCCATTCCATGGCCTGCATCCCGCCAAGTGATCCGCCGGTGACTGATAAAAGCTGTTTTATATTTAAGTGGTCCATAAGCTTTTTCTGGCATCTGACCATGTCGGTAACAGTGATGACCGGGAAATTCATTCCATAGAGCTCTTTTTTTCCGGGTATAGTTGAAGAAGGCCCGGTTGAGCCCATGCATCCGCCGATAAAATTTGAGCATATTACAAAATATTTATCAGTATCAATGGCTTTGCCAGGACCTATTACAATATCCCACCAGCCGGGTTTTTCATTGGTATCTTTATAGAAACCCGCAGCATGGGAGTCTCCTGTTAGTGCATGGAAAACCAGCACAGCATTACTCTTATTTTCATCAAGAGTACCAAATGTTTCATATGCAATGGTAATACTTTGAAGTTTTTCTCCACATTGAAGAGTGAAATCTTTATCTTCAATGGAAAAGAACTGCTTCTCTACAGGTCCATATGAATAATCTCTACCTGAACTATCACTATTATGGTTACAAGCTGCTTCCATTTGCAATGCCTTTGTCTATATCTTCTCAAGCGCCAGGTTTAAATCATTAATAATATCATCAACATTTTCTATGCCAACAGATAATCTTAAGAGATCGGGCGTAATTAAAAGACCTTTTTTAACCTCGGGATCAAATGATATGTACTGGGATGACCATGGATGAATAATCAGGGTTTTACAGTCTCCAAGATTGGCAAGGTGGTAAATCATTTCAAGGTTGTCAATTAAAGAGAAGCATTGGGTCTCATTTTCAAGGCCAAAGGCAATCATTCCACCAAAACCTTTATTACCAAATATTTTTCTCGCTGTTTCATGATCATTATGGTCGGTTAATCCTGGAAAGTGAACCCACTTTACCTTTTTGTGTGCATTGAGATGTTGTGCAACTTTGATGGCATTGGACATATGTCTCTCCATTCTTAAAGAGAGAGTGTCAATTCCAATCATTGCAAGATATGAGTGAAAAGGAGCCTGTGTTGTACCAAAATTTATATGGTGTTCACGCCATATTTTATCTAACAGGGCAAGTTCGCCTTTTCTTTCAATAAAGGGCTTAAAATCAGGAAATCGTTCTCTATTCCATTTAAAATTACCTCCATCTATGACAATACCTCCGGTTGCAGCTCCATGACCGCTTAGATATTTTGTTGTTGAATGAATTACAACATCAGCGCCAAGCTCAATGGGTCGTGCAAGCCAGGGTGATGCAAGGGTATTATCCACAACAAGAGGCAGATTATGAGCATGGGCGATTTTGGCTATTTTTTCTATGTCAGGGACATCCATTCCAGGATTGGTAATGGTTTCAAGATAGATGAATCTTGTTTTATCTGTGATGGAATTTTTAATTTCATCTTCATTTTTAATATCAATTATTCTTGCATTTAAATTGTATTTTTTGAACACTCCTGTAAATAGAAGATAGGTTGACATGAAAAGACCATTACCGGATATAAATTCATCACCTGATCTTAAAAGAGCCATACAGGTGTTGTTAATGGCAGCCATGCCCGAAGACATAACAACTGCACCTTTCCCGTTTTCCAGGGAGCATATCTTGTTCTCAAAAACAGAGTTTGTCGGATTTGTAAGCCGCATGTAGATATGATCTTTTTTTTTGCCGGCAAATGTATCACTTAAGGATTGAGCAGTTTTGTGCTGTGTCGAAGCACTCTGAAAAATTGGCGGCAGTGTTGCTCCCTGCCATTGATCAGGAGTAAGAGCTTCGTGTATTACCCGTGAATCAAAATGCAGATTTTTGTTTTTAGCCATGAGCATCCTCCATTGTGAGTAGTAAAAAATGTTATTCTGCCACAACGTGGTACGAATGTCAATCGAATTATTATTGTTTGTGCTGTATGCTTGCTGCTATACTTACGCTGATAATGATAAATCCACCTAAAAGGATTCTAATTCCTGGTGTTTCATTGAGTATGAAAAAAGCAAGAATAATACCGTAAACAGGTTCTAAACATGTAATAACTGAAGCGGTCTGTGCTTTAATAAAAGCAAGAGACTGTATAAACATAGTGTGGGCAAGGGCAGTACAGGCAACCCCAAGAAAAATCAGATTTGGAAGAGCAGCTATTTCTGGTAAAGGGGCATGAATTGTCAAAATTGGCAAGATCAGAAAGATGCAGGCAAATATATTTTGATAGAATGCAATGGCAATTGAATCTGATGTTTTTGCATTTTTTCTGTTAACAAGTGTTAGAAGAGCAAAAGTAAATCCTGAAACAATTCCGAAAATAGCGCCTTTTGTGAGATTATTTGAAAAATTAAATTCCGGAATAACAAAAAGAATGCCAATAAAAACTACTGTTGCTAGGATAATATCTTTAAGCTTTAATTTTTCTTTAAAAAACAGTGGTTCCATAAAAGTAACAAAAAGTGGAAAGGTGGAAAAGGTGACAAGGCCCACGGCAACACTTGACATCTGAATGGAAAGAAAAAAACTCCACCAGTGAACTGCGAGAAGAATACCTTGTAGAATAAAAAACAGACCACTGTTTTTAGAGGATATGGACAATGCTGTTTTTGAAACAAATTTTGCATAGAAAAAGAGTGCCATAAAAGCAAAAAAAGTTCTTCCAAATACAATATAGAGGGGGTTGCATGATAGGAATTTTCCAAAAAGACCTGCAAATCCAAAAAGGAAAACAGCAATATGGATCTGTATAACTCCCTTATTTAATATTGAAGGTTTCAGTTTAAATAAGTTGCCATGTAATAGTGAAAATTGGCATTATGTAACAACCTGTCGGGCATTAAATAAATTTTATTTCATCATTTGTCTTGAGTTGACCACCATTAAGGACTTTTGCAAATACACCCTCCTTAGGCATTATACAATCTCCTGCTCTATAGTAGATAGCACATTTGTTATGACATTTTTTGCCGATCTGGGTAATTTCAACAACTGCTTTATCTCCAAGTTTGACCTTTGTTCCAATTGGAATTGTTTTCCAATCAACACCGAGGGTTGCAATGTTTTCTGCAAAATCGCCAAAAGAGACATTTAAGCCTTTTTTGTTTGCAGCATCTATATTTTCCTGGGATAAAAAGCTTATCTGTCTATGCCACTCTCCTGCATGGGCATCATTTTCAAATCCATGGTTTTTTATCAACAAAGCCTTATTAACAGTAGTTTTCACTGTTCCTTTTTTTTTACTTATAGCAAGAGATGTTATTTTCATGTTTATTTTATTCCTTAAAATTTTCTTATCTTAGAAACTCCTATATACCAAAAATAAATTGGTAATTAACTGTCCAACTTTGCCACAGTGTGGTATGCAAGTCAAATAAAATCTATTTTTCCAGCCAGGGATTAAGGGAATTGGTATTTTGTAACAGCTTGTTGATTCAAGCAAAAGCCTCACCATCAACAATATTGATAGTGCGGGATGCATACTCGCTCATTTTCTGATTATGTGTAACCATTATTATGGTGTGACCATCTTTGTTGAGAGATTTTAAAAGTTCCATAATTCCTGTGGCAGTATTGCTGTCAAGATTTCCAGTAGGTTCATCTGCAAGAATTAGAGGAGGTTTGTTTACAATGGCACGGGCAATGGCAACTCTCTCCTGCTCTCCGCCTGAAAGCTGGTCTGGCAGACGATCTGATTTTTGTTCCAGGCCTACTATCTTTAAAACATCCATGGCCATCTCTCTCTGGTTTTTCTTTTTAATACCGGTAACTGCCATGGGAATTTCAACATTTTCAATCACAGTTAAATAGGGAACAAGTTGAAAGGATTGAAAAATAAATCCAATGTATTCACTCCTGAAATCAGCTCTCTGTTCTGTGGAAAGATTATAAAGATCCATTGAATCTATCAGCACTTTTCCGAATGAAGGGTGGTTTAAAGCTCCAAGAACTGAAAGCAGAGTGCTTTTGCCCGATCCTGATTGCCCCATAATGGTAATAAATTCTCCATCGTCAATATAAAAGTTCATGTTTTTAATGGCATTGATACTTGTATCGCCGCTTTCATAATTTTTACTGATATCGTGTATTTCAATGAGGTGTTCAACTTGATTCATAATCATTATGTCCTTTTAATTAAAGAGATCGCAAGGCTTCGCTCGGATCCATATTGCTTGCTTTAAAAGCCGGGTAAAGACTCGCAAGAAGGCTTAGAGCCACAGCCATTAATATGGAAATAATTCCAAGGGAAGAGTTGATGCCGGCAAAAGTTCCCTCTTTTATAACAATCGGAATAATGCCCAAGGCAACCATGTTCCCGAGGAAAAAACCAATGATACCCCCAACAATTCCAAGAAGTAGCGCTTCAAGAAGAATGATCTGCATTACATGACCACGCCTGAAACCAATGGCCCTAAATATTCCTATCTCTCTTGTACGTTCATTAACTGAACCCATCATGGTTACAAGCACAAGAAGTGATCCGATAAAAATCACGAGTATAGATACACCAAGGCTAAAGGATTTAAATAATTCAATGGACTGCATTTTTGACATAACCGCCTGTTTCATGGCGGTAACTTTTGCGTTGGGAAATTTTTCTGCAATCTGAAGGGTCATTTCAGATATTGGACATCCCTGGCAAAAAGCAGCTATTTCAACCAATGAGATTTTGCCCTCTTTATTTAATATTTCCTGGCTTTTTGCAAGATCTGCAATGATAGCATTATCCTCTGAACCTCCTGTAGGGGTTAAAACAGCAGTGACTTTGAATTTTTTTTGTGAAAGTTCTATTATATCACCTGCCCGGATTTTAAGCAGGGCTGCTGCCTGTGAACCTAACATTATTTCATCTTTTTTTTGTGGAAACACACCCTCTTTTTTCAGCCACCAGTTTTTCAAAGCAAGTTCATCTTCAAAAATAACACCCATTAAAAGGACTTTGCGATTATTAACAACTACAGGGCCTAAAACCTTTGGTGCAATAATACCGAGATTCTTAGAATTTTTAATTTTTCTTATATTTACAAGGCTTTTTTGATCAAATTCCTTTACCTGATAGCTTACCCCGCCGACATCAATACCACCATAGCTCAACGAGAGATTGTCATTTTTCGGTACCATGATGATATTTGCTCCAAACTGGTTCAAACTGGCTTCAATATCTTTAGTCATGCTCTCTGTTATGGAAAGCAGTGTGACCACAGTGGATATTCCAATAATAAGACCTAAAACAAGAAATATCATTTTGCCTTTTCTGCGCATAATATTGCCCATGGATATATTATGTAGCTTCAAGTTCTTCCTCCTCTTTAAGTGTAGTCTGGCGCTGGCGATGATTTACACGATTTAGCAAAGTTGCCTTTAAATTGTTTTCTGAGAAAACAGCCGTAAAATCAGAAAGATCAGCTTCTCTTCTGTCAAACGTGATTACAAGCCTTGTGTCATGTTTATCTTTTTTCAGAAAAGCAACACCTTTAACAGCCTCAATTTTTATTACTACTGCATTTTTCCAGATCATATCTTTATCAAGTTTATAAATAACATCATCAAGGTTGCGGGTGGTAATATAAGAGACTGCTGTCGGAACGGTCACAAAACCTATACCAAAAATAATTAAACCGGCAATGATAGAGGCAACAGTTGAAAAGGATAAACCGCGTTTTCTAATTCCAAGAACTTTTTCTCGTTTTTCTCTGTATTTTTCAGGATCATATAACATTATATTCTCTTTCTCATCTCAGAACTATTTAAATTTGCAATACCATGCATTGCTGTTAATATCTTTCATGGAAATTATAAGATTCTCTTTATCAATAATTCGCAACAAAGGAGCAGGGTTGCACCCTCCTTTTACCTCATTGATCCTGTCTGTGGAGAATTTTCTTCCACAATTTGTACAAACCATGAAATTTCCCTCCTGAACATAGCCTTTGCCTGACCTGTAACAGACATCACAGGCATCAATGGCTGCTCGTATAACACCATCCTGACTTTTAACAGTGAAAAATTTGACCATAATGCCATTGTCAGATTTTACTTTAAAATAGTGAGCTTTCCCATCATTTATATCTTTTATTGGAAGATAAAGATTTCCATTGTCTGGTTTCAATGATTTGAATTTACTGCCAAACAGAGCATGGGATGGGATGGATATGCCAAGAATTGTAAAACATACGATTAAACTTGTTATTATCGTTTTTTTATTGAACATTTAATTTCTCCTGATTTAAATAATTGATTATCTGTTATTATTTTATTGATAAAAAGCTGGTTTACTTAATTGTTTTGACAGCATGAACCGCCTCCTGAATTGTATGATGTCCTGTTTTTTGATGTGTCAACGGCTGGAGTTGGTGCAGAACTGCTGACACTGCTTACACTGCAGCAACTGCCTTTTCCCTGACCAGAGCTGCCTGAATATAAATTGCGCTTTTGTTGAATATATGCAAAAGATTCTTTTTCAGTGATATCGTTGGTAGATTCAAGTTGTGCAGGATAGCCGCTCTCTGTAATAGTTTTAACTATCACTTCAGGTGTAAGAGGCGGTACAAAATCCACTGCAACAAGGTTGCGCAGTAAATTTGCTCCAAAACCGGAGAATCCTTCCATGGGAGTGAGGCTCTGGCTGATGGTTGCAAAGCATCCACCACTGGAAAGATTATCAACTTTTAAAACAGTTCGTTTTAGAACAGTCGCATCTTTTTTTTCTGCTATCACCGTTCCTGAAACAGCAACAATACTCAATGCAAGAGTTAATACGATTAAAAAATTTAGTTTTTTCAAAATTTCCTCCCATATTAAGTTATTTTAATATATCACTCCACCTGGCTATTTCAAAAACTGTACCAATTCTATACTAAAATGGTATAGTTTAATGTAATTAATTGATTTTTTAAGAGAAAATAATGTTTGGATTTAAAAATAGTAAAGATAAAACAGGTGGATTGACTGTTGTCTGTTTAAAGGATTGTAGAATATTGTACATTAAAGTGGAGAATATTCTACGATATCAAACTCCATATTTTTCAAGACGGTATAATAATACATGCCTGGGTATTTTTAAGAGCCTGGCTGCTTTGGATCTATTCTGATTCGCTTTTTCAAGTGCTTTTAATATATAATTTTTTTCAATCTCTTCAAGAGAAATTCCCTGATCAGGGATGAAGATATTCTGCGTTGAAAACGACTTTTTTGGGTTTATAAGATTGAGATCCTCTATATTAATTATCTTTGATTTTCTTAAAATAACGCATCGTTCTACAAGATTTTGCATTTCTCTAATATTACCCGGCCATGCATATTTTTTTAACATATTCAGTGCTGCACCGGAGAAAGTAATATCAGCAGGCGCATCATATTTTTTTAAAAAATGATTTACAAGAGCAGGGATATCTTCAACTCTCTCTCTTAGAGGGGGGATCAATAGAGGAATTACACTGAGCCTGTAATAAAGATCTTCTCTGAATTCTTCTCTAATAATTTTTTTTTTAAGATCAAGATTGGTTGCAGCAATGATTCTTATATCAACATCAATGGGTTTTTCAGCTCCCACAGGCTGGACTTCTTTTTCCTGAATTGCTCTTAAAAGTTTGACCTGTATATCTGTTTCAATTTCTCCGATTTCATCAAGGAAAAGAGTTCCGGAAGAGGCAGATTGGAAATATCCTTTTCTGTTTGCTATGGCACCGGTGAAAGCACCTTTTACATGTCCGAAAAGTTCGCTTTCGATTAATCCCGGTGGAATTGCTGCACAATTAACTGTAACCATAGGGTCATTGCTTCTCGGGCTGTTTTGATGGATCAGCCGGGCAAGCAGTTCTTTCCCTGTGCCTGACTCTCCGGTAATTAAAATGGTTGCCTCACTGTTTGCAGCTCTTGAGGCCGTATCAAGAAGCTCTTTCATTGTACTGCTTGCTGTTACAATTCCTGCAGTGCCTGTAAGACGGTTCACTTCACTTGTTAAATGTCTGGTTTTGGATCTCAACCCTTTTAATTCCAGGGCTTTTTCACATGAAAGGATCAGAGTATCTCTGTCAAAAGGTTTTGTTATGAAGTTAAAAGCGCCTTTATGCATGGTTTGCACAGCCATTTCAATGGAACCAAATGCCGTGATAATAATAACAGGAGTATCAGGAGACTCTTTTTTAATATGTTCCAGCAGGTCAAGCCCGTTCATATCCCCAAGCTTTACATCAGATACAACAATATCAGGAGTGTGTATTTTAAATTTTTCAAGACCCTGTTTGCCTGAATGCGCCGTAATAACATCAAAACCTTTTAAAGATAGGTTATACTCTGTTACCCTTCTTAAACTTTCATCATCATCTATTAATAAAATTGATTTTTTCATATAAGACTACTTTACCGCTGTATGGTTGAAAAATCAATTTCAGGCAGAAAAATTATGAATCTGGCACCATTTGAATTTGATTCATCAAGGCTTATCTCCCCATTAAAACTATTAAGAAGTTTTTTTGTGATGGATAATCCTAAACCTGTTCCTCCATTTTTTGATGTTACAAAGGGTTCAAAAAGGTTTGGTTTGATATTTTCATTAACTCCCGGGCCATTATCAGAAATCACTATCTTGTATCCTCTATTTTCCTGAAAATGGTCAATTGTAATTTCACCATACTTGCCAACTGCATCAATTGCATTTAATATAATATTGAGTAAAACCTGTGTCATTACTATACTGTCCGCAAGAAAATCGGGCATTTCCTTATTGCAATTATCATGAAGCGTAATCTGTTTTCTCTTTATTTCGCTGTCAACAAGAGAAATCACCGTATGTATTGTATTATTTATGGGCTCAGGTTTTATTTTTTTTGAAATCTGCTGACCTCTGCAATATTTCAAAACTTCTTCAACAGAATTGTTCAATCTTGAAATCTCTGATTTCATGATTTCAATAAATTCATGTTTGGGATGACCATCCGGTACCTCATCGGTAAGGATTTCAGCCACACCTTTGAGTGAAGCAAGAGGGTTTTTAATCTCATGGGCAAATGATGCTGATACATGGCCAAGCATGCTTAGTTTCTGGCTGTGTCCTAATTGCTTCTCAGCCTCAACAAGTTGCAGTGTCTGTTTATGAAGTTTTTTATAAGAGTTTGACAGCTTCTCTCTTAATCTGTTTTTCCTGCTGGAGATAAATCCAATTACAATACCTGCTGCCAGATAAAATATTATCTCTGAAAGTTCGCTGTAATAGGCTTGAGGGCCCTGAGCCCAAAACGTGAAAAGATGCGGAATAAAGCTGAGACATGACAATATGGCAAGTATTATGCCTCCTGACAGCCCAAAGAGGATGGCACCAATGGTAATGGGAAAATAGGTGATTCTCCTGTAGGTATCATGATAAAGAATCATATGTCCCGGGGTCAGGTAATGAAGAACACCAATGATAACAACAAAACCGATAAGGCCTATGAAAATAATCCTGTTTTTTTTCGATTCCATGGCAACGTTACTCATTATTCTATCATTTTTTACCAACGCCGTAATTGGATAAATTAGCGGTTTCCGGCCTGGCACTACCTTGTAAGCTGCCTGTATTTAATCCTTGTTGGCTGGTCAGCTTTAATGCCAAGTCGTTTTCTTCTGTCTTTCTCATAGTCAGAATATGATCCCTGAAAAAAGAGGGTCTGGCTCTCTCCCTCAAAAGCGAGGATATGTGTGGCAATCCTGTCAAGAAACCATCTGTCATGGCTTATTATAACAGCACATCCTGCAAAGTTTTCCAGGGCTTCTTCCAAAGCTCTTAAAGTATTTACATCCAGATCATTGGTGGGCTCATCCAGTAATAAAAGATTGGCTTCTTCCTTGAGCATGCAGGCAAGATGTACTCTGTTTCTTTCACCTCCTGAAATATCCCCGGCCTTTTTTTGTTGATCAGAACCTGAAAAATTAAATTTTGCAACATAAGCTCTGGAATTCAGCTCCTGTCCGCCAACAATCATTTTATCATTCCCATTGGAAATTATTTCAAAAATTGTTTTTTCAGGATCAAGACTATCTCTCTTCTGGTCAACATAGGCAATCTTGACACTTGCACCAAGTTCAATTGTACCAGAATCTGGTTTGTCTCTGTCAGTGATCATATTGAAAAGAGTGGTTTTACCTGCGCCGTTAGGACCAATAACACCAATAATTCCTCCAGGGGGTATGATAAAATTCATATTTTCTATGAGCAGTTTATCTTCAAAAGCTTTGGAAACATTTTGACCCACAATGACTTTTTCACCCAGCCTGGGACCCGGTGGTATAAAAATTTCCATGAACTGTTCCTGCCCTTTTACATCTTTTCTTAATAATTCTTCATAAGCCTTGATTCTTGCTTTTGATTTGGAACGCCTGCCTTTTGGCGACATGTTGATCCATTCAAGCTCCCGCTGAAGGGACTGCTGACGTTTTGATTCTGATTTTTGTTCTTTGGCCAGGCGTTTTTGTTTTTGATCAAGCCAGGAAGAGTAGTTGCCTTTCCAGGGAATCCCATACCCACGATCAAGTTCGAGAATCCATCCTGCTACATTATCAAGAAAATACCTGTCATGGGTGACAGCAATAATGGTTCCTTCATATCTTTTTAGATGTTCTTCAAGCCAGGCTACAGATTCAGCATCAAGATGGTTTGAAGGCTCATCCAATAAAAGAATATCAGGTTTTTGCAATAAGAGCCTGCAAAGGGCAACCCTCCTTTTTTCACCACCCGATATTATATCAACTTTGGTATCTTCAGGGGGACAGCGTAAAGCATCCATGGCCATTTTCAGCTTGGAATCAAGATCCCAAGCTTCAAGAAGATCAAGTTTTTCCTGGATCTGACCCTGTTTTTCAATGAGGTTTTCCATTTCATCATCTGACATTGATTCTGCAAATTGTCCTGAAATCTCTTCATATTCATTTAAAAGATCAACAGTTTCTTTAACACCCTGTTCAACAATTTCTCTGACAGTTTTTTTGCTGTCAACAAGGGGTTCCTGCTCAAGGTAACCCACACTGAAGCCTTTTGAAAGTATTGTTTCACCGGAAAATGTTGAATCAACACCTGCAAGGATTTTTAAAAGTGAGCTCTTTCCAGATCCGTTTAATCCAAGTACTCCTATTTTTGCTCCGTAAAAATAGGAGAGAGAAATATCCTTGAGCACCTGTTTTTGTCCATGGAATTTGCTGACATTTACCATGGAATAAATTATTTTTTTTGTATCCTGTGTCATCTATCAAAACTCCTGTTTTAATGTCAGTGGTATCAATTAAGTCTATTGCAAGGGGAATTAAAATGCAATTATTTTTAAAAAATGTCCTTTTTTATCTTTTTCTGTTAAAATATCAATGGTGCAAGTCTGGATGGAAACAATATTTTCAAAGAACAAAGGGAATTATATTATGCAAAACCCAAATCGGGAACCACTGACTCAAAATGTCCATTTTTAAACGTCTGATTTTAGGAAACCTGATTGTACTTTTGTTAGTTGCCTTTTGGGGTGGGGCTGTTACCTATAAACTTGGTAACATTCAAAAGATAACACAGGATATTGTGAAAGTTAACGGGGCCAGCCTTATTATCGGTGATCGCCTTCTTGATTCTTTTACCTTATTGGTGAAGTCCATCAAAAAATATTATATATTTGGTGATATGGATTATTATCACCGGATTCACGACTTAAATGTCCTGATGGGTAAAGATTTCATGCAATTGAAACTTTTAATTGAATCTGAGGAGCAGCTGAATCTGTTTTCTAACATCAAGGTAACCTATATGGATTTGATGAGGCGTTTTGAAGAAAATGTAAGCCTGGTGGAAAGCGACGGGTCTATTATAAGTCCGAAAGATTATAATTTTGAGCTGGAACAAATTATTGCCAATTTAAAAAAGATCATTAATCAAAACAGGCAGCAAATTAGTGGGAATACGGATTTAACTAATCAGTTAATTCGGCAGATTTTTACAATGACCCTTATCATCACTTTTTTAACAGTGCTTTTAGGTGGATTAATTGCTTTTTCTAACACACGCGCCATAACTAATTCTATTTCCAGTTTTAAGGGGAAAATAGAGGAGATTTCCAAGGGTCATTTTAAAGAATTGCAAACCATTGACGGTCCCCGGGAAATCCGAGATCTGTCCATCCATTTCAATGACATGTCCCAGAAACTTGGTGAGCTGGATAATCTTAAAGGGGATTTTATCAGTCATGTTTCCCATGAGCTCAAGACCCCGGTAACAGTGATTAAAGAAGCATCTATCATGCTGTCAAATGATCTTTATTCTGACCATCCGGAAAAACTGTATGAATTGTATGACTTGATTCAGGAGGAGTGTGACCGGCTTTTAAATTCTGTACTCAGGCTTCTTGATTACTCTAAAATGGAAGTCAAAGCAATGGACTATCAGTTCACAGATTTAGACCTGACCCTAATCATTAGAAATTCAATTTTAAAGCTTGCACCTTTAGCACAGAAAAAAAATATAGATCTCGAATTTTCCCCTCCGCCAAAGCTTCCAAATTTCTCTGCAGATGGCGATCGTATCAGGGAGATTCTAGATAACCTTATAGGCAATGCCTTAAAATTTACTCCCATCAATGGCAAAATCCTTGTTAAGTGTTTACTGGAAAAAAAAGTTAAAAGGGTCGTGGTTTCCATTACAGACAACGGATGTGGAATCAAGCCTGAATATTTAAACGCAATTTTTGAAAAATTCAAAAAGATTGATAACGGCATTGGAACCCGGATGGGAACAGGACTTGGGCTTTCCATTTCAAAACATATTATAAAAGCACATGGAGGGGATATATGGGCAGAAAGCGATTATCCAAATGGTACCCAATTGTTTTTCACTTTACCATTAGTCTGATGGTGATATTTTTTTTGTCTGGTTGTCAGGGTGACAGGCTCCAGATATCATTCACAAAACCAATATATGAAGCAGACTTTCAACACATTCAACAAATTTTAAATTATGCTGACCAGGGGAAATTTGAAGCCTCTCTTGATGAAAATGAAAAACTTGAAAGACGTTACAATGATTCAGTAAATTCGAATCCTGACTATTCCAGAGTAATTGTGAGTTTTGTTCGAGTGAATACAATACTGCTCAAGAGAGTGATTCAAGATAAAAGCAATCTCTCCCAACAATCTAAAAAAAATGGTAATTATTCAGCAAAAAAAATGCATCCGATGTCATTTTTTACTTGACAAGGGTTTTTGGTAAAAGTTTGCTTTTTGAGTTTTCGTTTCAAACCCAATTGTATTCGCATCATATAG
>JAQIBP010000171.1 GCA_027858995.1 Deltaproteobacteria bacterium
ATGCAACCATAAATGTAGAGCTGATAAATCCAATAGCTATGGAGAAAGAGCTCAGGTTTGCAATCCGTGAAGGTGGACGTACTGTTGGCGCCGGTGTTATCGGTGAAATTATAGAGTAGGTTCCAGAAGGAGTAAATAGTGGATAGAGTAAATATTGCTCTTGCCTGTACCGAGTGCAAGAGAAGGAACTATACAACAACTAAGAATAAGCGGAAAACTACTGACAAACTGGAGTTTAAGAAATATTGCAGGTTCTGTAATAAACATGTAATGCACAAAGAGACAAAGATTAAATAAAAAATAGTTTTTTTGCAGGTCAGTAGCTCCAATTGGCAGAGCTCCGGACTCCAAATCCGGCGGTTGCGGGTTCGACTCCCTCCTGACCTGCCACCTTTTAATAAGGAGTATTATGTCACGATTACAGAAAAAAAAACCTGTAAAAAAGAAGAAAAAGAGAAACGTAGTTTCAGACACGCAAACTGATTCAAGTTCAGGTTTGGCAAATTCTTCAATTGAAAAATCAGTCAAGGTGACAGCCACAACGCAGAAAAAATCTGTTAAAAAACTGACTGAAACTAAAACAGGAGAACCTAATTTTTATCAAAAATCAGTGGAATTTTTAAAAGAAGTTAAGGTTGAATTAAAAAAAGTAACCTGGCCAACCAGGAAACAGACCACCGGAACAACCATAGTTGTGATAATTTTTGTTTTTGTTGTTGCAGCTTTCCTCGGGGTCTTTGATTTAGGACTCTCTAAGCTTGTTCAGGTTGTCCTGACATAAAATAAGGGAATTGAAATGTCTCTAAAATGGTATGTCGTACATGTATATTCAGGTCATGAGCAAAAAGTAAAAATAGCTCTGGAAGAGAAAATTCAAGCTTCTAAGTATCCTGAGAAATTTGGTGAGATTCTTATTCCCACTGAAAATATTGTGGAATTGGTGAATGGGAAGAAAAAAGAATCCACACGAAAATTTTATCCTGGATATATCCTGGTAAAAATGTATCTTGATAATGATACGTGGCATATTGTTAACTCCACCCAGAAGGTTACAGGATTTTTGGGAGGGAAAAACAAACCAGCACCCATAAGTGATAAAGAAGCAAAAAGTATTGTCGACAAGATGCAGCAGGGGAAGGACAAGCCCCAGCCAAAATACTTTTTTGAACTTGGAGATGAGGTCAGGGTTGTTGATGGACCTTTTTCCAATTTTAATGGTACTGTAGAAGATGTCTCTCCAGATAAGGAGAAGGTTAAAGTTCTGGTAAGTATCTTTGGACGAGCAACACCAGTGGAATTGAATTTTATACAGGTTAGCAAAATTTAAATAATTTAGATATGAGTAGTGAGATGTGAGTAGTGATATGTAAGATATGAGATATTTTCTCAAATCTCAAATCTCAAATCACAAATCACAAATCACAAATCTCAGGAGTTAAAAACAATGGCAAAAAAAGTAATGACACAGATAAAGCTTCAGGTTGAAGCAGGAAAAGCCAATCCATCTCCACCTATAGGGCCTGCCTTGGGTCAGCATGGTGTCAACATTATGGATTTTTGTAAGGCTTTTAATGCAAAGACTGCCAGTGATGCTGGATCAATAATTCCGGTTGTTATCACAGTTTATAAGGATAGATCCTTTAGCTTTATTACAAAAACACCACCCGCGTCCAGATTATTATTGGCTGCTGCAAAAATTGACAAGGGTTCTGGTGAGCCGAATCGGGAAAAGGTTGGAAAAGTAACCAGGGATCAGCTTGTTGAAATTGCTGAAACAAAAAAAGAAGATTTAAACGCCTCAGACATTGATGCAGCTGTAAATATTATTGCTGGAACAGCAAGAAGTATGGGGATAGAAGTAGTTTAATTTTAAGTAAAAAAGTAATTTAAAAAAAGAGAGAACCTTATAATGTCAAAGCTGAGTAAAAAACATACAGAAGCACTTAAAAAGGTTGATAGGCTGACCAAATACGGTTTACAGGATGCCTTAGAGCATACAGTCTCTTCAAGTCATGCAAAATTTGATGAAACTGTTGATATTGCGGTAAGACTCGGAGTTGATCCGCGGCATGCAGATCAAATGGTACGAGGTTCGGTTGTATTGCCAAATGGGCTTGGCAAGGAGGTAAAAGTCCTTGTGTTTGCAAAGGGTGAGAAAGAGAAAGAGGCCCTTGATGCAGGCGCAGACTTTATTGCCGATGAAGACATGGTTAAAAAGATTCAAGATGGATGGTTCGGGTTTGATAAGGCCGTTGCAACCCCTGATATGATGGGTATGGTTGGAAAACTCGGCAGGGTCTTAGGACCTCGTGGACTCATGCCCAATGCTAAAACCGGAACTGTTACATTTGAACTTGAGAAAGCAATCAATGAGTTAAAATCAGGAAAAATTGATTTTCGGGTTCAAAAAGCAGGTATTATCCATGTCCCGGTTGGAAAGGTTTCGTTTGGTGCAGAAAAATTACTTGAGAACCTTAAAGTTTTTCTCGATAAAATCACTGCATTAAAACCAGCTTCAAGCAAGGGAACTTATTATAAAACTATCAGTATATCATCGACAATGGGCCCTGGTATTAAAATTGACCCACTTTTAATTAAAGATAAATAGGTCAATTACAGTAGGTCAATAAAATAAGTTTATATAATAGTTAAGTAGATAGAGTAGTTTAAAAACTTGTCATAGACAGTAGGTGTGCTTTTTTGAAAAAGTACATAATCGGATTTGTCGGCCTGCCGAGATAGAGATAAATATGGTTTATTTTGGTTTAGTTGGCACCTTCGGAAAAAATATAATTTATGGAAGGAGGTGTAAAAAAATGCTGAATATTTCTCAAAAAAAAGAGTTGGTTGAAAGGCTTGCAAGAGACTTGTCGGAAGCCCAGATTTCAATACTTGTTGACTATAAAGGTCTGAATGTATTGAACATGACTGATCTTCGCTCAAAACTAAGGAATGAAGGTATTCAAGTTGAAGTTGTTAAAAATACATTGATGAGCAGAGCATCTGAGGGTACTGATACAGCCTTGATGAAAGATTTGTTCAAAGGACCCAATGCCATTGTTTTATCAAAAGATGACCCTGTTGCTCCGGCAAAAATTTTGATTGATTTTGCCAAGGACAATAAAAAACTTGACATTAAGGCGGGAGCCTTTGCTGGCAAGCTTATTGAGATTGAAGAGCTGAAACAACTGGCAAAAATGCCGTCAAGGGAAGAACTTCTCGGAACAGTGGTCTACACGCTTAATGCAGTTCCAACATCATTTGTTAATGTACTTGCAGGTGTTCCAAGAGCTTTTGTTAATGTTCTCAATGCAATTAAAGATCAAAAAGAAGCAGCATAAAAATAAGGTTTGGAATAAGTTTTAAAGCGTAAATACAGCTTTAAGGCTTAACACGTTTTATTAAAAATTAAGAATAACCTAAATGTCAGAAACTTAAAAATAAAAATTGATTTATATAGTTTTATCATAGGAGAAAAAAATGGCTGATATCACAAAAGATGATGTACTTGAATTTATATCAAACATGAGTGTTCTTGAACTCTCTGAACTTGTAAAAGAGATGGAAGATAAATTTGGTGTGAGTGCTGCAGCACCTGTCGCTATGGCTGGTGTAATGCCAGTTGGCGGTGATGCTGGAGCTGATGAAGAAGAACAAACTGAATTTGATGTTATTCTTGAATCATTTGGTGACAAGAAAATCAATGTTATCAAAGAGGTAAGAGCAATTACAGGTCTTGGTCTGAAAGAGGCAAAAGCTCTTGTTGAAGAGGCACCAAAACCGGTTAAAGAGGGAGTTGCTAAAGAAGAGGCTGAAAAGGTTAAAGAAAAGCTTGAAGGAGCTGGAGCACAGGTTTCTGTAAAATAGTTGTTAGTTTAAGCTAAAAGGTTTGTACTTTTAGACTAAGAAAAAAATATGCGGGGGCAGGGTAATTGTACCAGGTTTCCGCTTTTACCATTGGAAAAACCAAGACACCAGGAGATCTCATGACCGGAAGTCTTTTGACCAATAAGCGTACAAGAAAAGAGTTTGGCAGTAGAGAAAAAATTATTGAAATTCCTGATTTAATAGGAATGCAGAGGAACTCTTACGAGAGTTTTCTTCAAAGATATGTCCCGGCTGAAGAGAGGGAAGAAAAAGGGCTCCATGCTGTTTTTCAATCTGTGTTTCCCATTAAGGATTTTACAGATACATCATCTTTGGAATATGTTTCTTACTCTTTTGGCGAATCAAAGCATTCCATGAAAGAGTGCTCGGCACGTGGCATGACCTATGATATTCCCGTTAATATAAGGGTAAGGCTCGTTGTTTATGATCACGATAAAGATACAGATATATCAACTATTCGTGATATTAAAGAGCAGGAAATATATTTCGGTACAATACCTTTGATGACCCCCAGGGGTACATTTATTATAAATGGTACTGAAAGAGCTGTTGTAAGCCAGCTGCATAGATCATCAGGTGTATTCTTTGATCATGATAAAGGCAAAAAATACTCTTCTGGGAAAATTATTTATAATGCCAGAATTATACCTGTCCGGGGTTCATGGATTGATATGGAAATTGATATCAAGGATATTGTTTATATAAGAATTGACAGGCGCAGGAAATTTCCCATATCAACTCTTTTCAAATCTTTTGGGTATACAAGTGAAGATATTTTAGATTTCTTTTATGAAAAAGAGCATATAATTTTAAAAAACGGCTCTTTTTTTAAAGCCTTTTCACCTCAAAACCTGCAACGCCAGAGAGCTAATTTTGATATTAAATCTCCCAGGACAAAAAAAGTAGTTGTCAAAAAAGGCAGAATTTTTACGAAACTTGCATTAAAACAGCTTGTTGAAGATGGTCTTGATTATATACCTATTGTTGACACTGAATTAATTGACAGGGCATTTGCCCAGAATATTATTGCTGAAGATGGATTGGATATCCTTTTTAAACCAGGTGATTTGATAACAGAAGACAGCTTTGATTTATTGGAAGGAAAGGGTATAAATGATTTTTATATCCTTTATGTTAAACCGGGAAGTTCTGATTCCATGCACAAAACTCTTGCTTCAGATAAAACAGAAACAAAAGAAGAAGCTTTAATGGACATCTACAGGCGGCTTCGGCCAGGAAACCCGGCTACTATGGAAGTTGCCCAGGATTTTATTGACCACCTTTTCTTCAGGCAGACCTATTATGACCTCTCCAGAGTAGGAAGGTTGAAAATGAACCATCGCCTTGGAGTTAATACTGAAATCAATGTAAAAACACTTAGAAAAGAAGATGTGCTTTTAACAACTGAAACATTAATCAGACTTAAAGATACCCAGGGTCAGGTTGATGATATCGATCATCTTGGCAACAGGCGTGTTCGTGCAGTTGGTGAGCTTCTTGAAAATCAGTATAGAATCGGCCTTGTGAGGATGGAGAGAGCCATCAAGGAAAAAATGAGCATGCAGGAAGTAGATGCCATGATGCCCCATGACTTAATCAATCCTAAACCTGTATCAGCTGTTGTAAGAGAATTCTTTGGTACTTCCCAACTCTCTCAGTTTATGGATCAGACCAATCCACTTTCAGAAACTACCCATAAACGAAGATTGTCAGCTCTTGGACCAGGGGGTTTGACCAGGGAGAGAGCAGGTTTTGAAGTAAGAGATGTTCATCCCTCTCATTATGGAAGAATATGCCCCATTGAAACTCCTGAAGGTCCCAATATCGGATTAATTGTCTCCTTGTGCACATTTGCAAGCGTAAATGATTTCGGGTTTATTGAAACACCATTCAGAATTGCTGATAACGGAAATGTTTCAAAGAAAATAAAGAATTTAACAGCATTTGAAGAGAATGACCATCCAATAGCCCAGGCAAATGCACCCCTTGACATTGATGGAAAGTTTATTAATCCACTTGTCTCTTCAAGGGTAGCAGGTGAATTTGAGATGATTGAAAACAATGATGTTAAATTCATGGATGTCTCCCCCAACCAATTGGTGTCGGTATCAGCATCCTTGATTCCCTTTCTTGAAAATGATGATGCAAACAGGGCTTTGATGGGATCCAATATGCAGCGCCAGGCAGTGCCTTTGATAACCAGTGAAGCTCCGCTTGTGGGTACTGGAATGGAGAGTATTGTTGCAAGAGATTCCGGAGTTACAATTGTATCAGAATATGATGGTGTTATTGATGATGTCGATTCCAAGCGAATTGTTGTGCGTAATGAGGAGACAAAAGGAGAAAATTTTGAAAAGGTTGTCTCCATATATGAGTGTTCAAAATTTATACGCTCCAACCAGAACACCTGTTTTAACCATAGACCCATTGTAAAAAAAGGTGAAAAGATCAAGAAAGGCCAGGTGATTGCAGATGGTCCATCCACTGAAATGGGTGAACTGGCTCTTGGTAAAAACGTAACTGTAGCGTTCATGCCATGGGATGGTTATAATTATGAGGACTCTATTCTAGTCAGTGAACGCCTGGTAAAAGATGCTGTCTATACTTCAGTTCATGTTGAAGAGTATGAAGTTCTGGCACGGGATACAAAACTTGGTAAAGAAGAAATTACCCGTGACATCCCAAATGTCGGGGAAGAAGCTTTAAGAAATCTTGATGAAAGTGGTATTATCTGTCTTGGTGCTGACGTAAACCCTGGAGATATTCTTGTTGGTAAAATTACACCAAAGGGAGAGACTCAGCTCTCTCCTGAAGAAAAACTGCTTCGGGCTATTTTCGGTGAAAAAGCAGGTGATGTAAAAGATACCTCTCTTTGTGTACCTCCTGGTGTAAGAGGTAAGGTTATTGATGCAAAGGTATTTATTCGAAGAGGTCTGACAAAAGATGACCGGACAAGGCTTATTGAAGATGATGAGATAGAGAGGCTTGAAAAAGATAGAGATGATGAAATTAAAATCATCTCTAATGTAGCCAGAGAAAAAGTTGAATCCATTCTTAAAGGTAAAAATATTATTGCCAACCTTGAAAAAACAGGAAGAGTCCTGGTCAAATCCGGGGTGAAGGTAAAAAAGAATCTTTTTAAGAGTGTTCCCATTTCAATACTGGTCAATGTTGCTGTGAAAGATGCCGTGATTACTGAAAAAGCGCAGGTTATACTTGGAAGTGCGCAAAAACAGATAAAAATAGCAAAGGAACACTTCAACAGGCTTGTATCCCGGTTTGAAAAAGGAGATGATCTTCCCCCTGGTATTCTTAAGATGATTAAAATCAGTATTGCCATGGAAAGAGTTCTTTCTGTTGGTGATAAAATGGCAGGGCGCCACGGGAATAAAGGTGTGGTTTCAAGAATTTTAAGGGTTGAAGATTTGCCATATTTTGAAGATGGAAGATCGGTTGATATGGTCTTAAATCCCCTTGGAGTACCTTCACGTATGAATGTTGGTCAGATTCTCGAGATTCATCTCGGGCATGCAGCATTTGGTCTTGGCCAGCGTATTGATGAATTGCTCAGTGAGATGAAGCTTGATAAATTAAGACAGAAAGTTACTCAGATTTTTTCCATGACTGAAGCTCAGAAAGCCAATAGTAGAACAGACACAATGGTTCAGAAGATAAAAAAAATGTCTGATGATGAACTTGTTGATTTTGCTGGTTTTTATAAAAAAGGCGTACACATGGCAACCCCTGTGTTTGACGGTGCAAGTGAAGAAGAGATCAAAAAACTCATTGATATTGCGGGCTTTGATGAATCAGGTCAGTCTGTTCTTTATGATGGCAGGACAGGGGAGCCTTTTGATAAAAAAGTAACAGTTGGAACCATGTATATGCTTAAGTTGCATCATCTTGTTGATGATAAACTGCATGCCCGCTCCATTGGACCCTATTCTCTGGTAACCCAGCAGCCATTGGGTGGTAAAGCTCAATTTGGTGGACAGAGGTTGGGAGAGATGGAAGTGTGGGCAATGGAAGCATATGGTGCTGCCCATGCTTTGCAGGAATTTTTAACTGTCAAATCCGATGATATGACAGGGAGAACCAGAATGTATGAAAAAATAGTAAAAGGCCAGAACGTTCTTGAGCCCGGAATGCCTGAATCTTTCAGGGTTCTTACAAAAGAGCTGAATAGTCTGGGTTTGGACATAAATCTTTTAGAAGGCAACAGATAAGGGGAAGACATTGGACAATATATATGATTTCTTCGCAAAACCAAAAGATCCTAAGATTTATCGGGGCGTTCAAATAAGCCTTGCATCTTCAGACCAGATAAGAGAGTGGTCTAATGGTGAAATTAAAAAACCGGAAACAATAAATTACAGGACATTCAAACCTGAGAGGGATGGGCTTTTCTGTGCAAAGGTATTTGGTCCTACAAAGGATTACGAGTGCAATTGCGGTAAATACAAACGGATGAAGCATCGCGGTGTTGTGTGTGAAAAATGCGGTGTTGAAGTTATTCAGTCAAAAGTGCGGCGGGAGAGGATGGCGCATATTGAACTTGCTTCTCCTGTATCCCATATCTGGTTTTTGAAAAGTCTGCCCAGCAAGATAGGTAATGTTCTTGATTTGACGCTGAAAAATCTTGAAAAAATTCTCTATTTTGACTCCTATATTGTTATTGATCCAAAAAATACTGGATTGAAAAAACTTCAGCTTTTGACTGATGATCAATATTATGAGGCTATTGATACTTTTGGAGAAGACTTTGAAGCTGGAATTGGGGCTGAAGCTGTCTTAAAACTTCTTGAAGAGATTGATCTGCAGCAGGTGCATGATGAGCTTAGAGAAGAGATTCGTTTGACAAAATCTGTGGCAAAAAAGCAGAAAATGGCTAAACGGCTTAAAGTTATTGATGCATTTTTAAATTCCGGGATTGAACCTACACGGATGATCATGACAGCCTGTCCTATCCTTCCTCCGGATTTAAGACCTCTTGTACCGCTTGAGGGTGGACGTTTTGCCACTTCTGACTTAAATGATCTATACAGAAGGGTAATAAATCGAAATAATCGTTTAAAGAGACTTGTTGATCTCAATGCTCCTGATATTATTGTCAGAAATGAAAAAAGAATGCTCCAGGAAGCTGTGGATGTTCTTTTTGATAATGGCCGCCACGGAAGGGTGGTTACAGGTACCAATAAAAGGCCATTAAAGTCATTGAGTGACACACTGAAGGGGAAACAGGGACGTTTCAGACAGAACCTTCTTGGTAAACGTGTGGATTATTCCGGTCGTACTGTTATTACAGTAGGATCCGAGCTCAGACTTCATCAATGCGGTATTCCCAAAAAAATGGCTCTGGAATTATTTAAGCCCTTTATTTATAATTATCTTGAACAGAAAGGTCTTGTTTCAACTGTTAAGAGTGCCAAGAAAATGGTTGAACGGGAGGAGACTGAAGTGTGGGATGCACTTGAATCGGTTGTAAAAGAGTATCCTGTCATGCTTAACAGGGCACCTACCCTCCATCGTCTTGGGTTTCAGGCATTTGAACCTGTTTTGATTGAGGGAAAAGCAATCCAGCTTCATCCTCTGGTTTGCCCTGCTTTTAATGCTGATTTTGACGGTGACCAAATGGCAGTTCATGTACCACTCTCGCTTGAATCCCAGCTTGAGGCAAGGATAATGATGCTGTCCACCAATAATATTTTATCTCCGGCAAATGGTCAGCCAATTATTGTGCCTACCCAGGATATTGTCCTTGGTATTTATTATATGACAAGAGCAAATAATAAACAAAAGGGTGAAGGCATTGCATTCTCAAACCTTGAAGAAGTAAGACATGCTTTTGATGCTGGTGAGCTTGCCCTGCATGCCAAAATAAAAGTTAGAATTGACGATAAAATATATGATACTACCACAGGAAGAATTCTTCTCTGGGAATCAATTCCCGGGGATACGCTTTTGTCCCTGGTCAGGATCAGAACTCAAACTCTGGAATATTGTGAAACTGCAATGAAAGAATTAAAGGCTGGTAAAGCTTTTGATAAGGTTTTAAAAAAATACTCTGATAAAGAAATTAAAAAGAGCAAAGGAAAGACAGCACTTCTTACCAGAAAAGAGTTTAAAAATATTTTTCAGGTATCTCAGATTGTTGTGGAGCAGCTTTATGGTCTGAAGCAGGACCAGATTACAGGTATCAGAAAAGTTGGTGATTATTATACTATATTTAAAGTGGATGAACGCAAAACCACCTTACCGTTTAACCTCGTAAACAAGCTGATGGACAAGTCTTCCATTGTTGAACTCATTGACTATGCATATCGAAATATCGGCTTGAAAGAGACTGTTATTCTATCTGACAGACTTAAAGATATTGGATATAAATATTCAACCCTGGGTGGTCTCTCTATCTGTATAAGTGATATGATAATTCCAGATGAAAAATGGGATATAATTGCCAAATCTGAAAAAAATATTGAAGATATAAAAAATCAGTATTCCGAAGGACTCATTACCCAGGGAGAAAAATATAATAAAGTCGTGGATATATGGGCTCAAAGCACAGATGATATTGCCAATGCCATGATGGAAGTGATGAAAAACCCTAAAGGTACAATTGATGATGATACTGCCGAAGAGTTGAATGCAGTTTATGTAATGGCAGACTCAGGAGCACGTGGAAGTAAAGACCAGATGCGTCAGCTCGCTGGAATGCGTGGATTGATGGCTAAACCTTCTGGTGAGATTATTGAAAATCCGATTACAGCCTGTTTTAGGGAAGGCCTTTCTGTACTCCAATATTTTATTTCAACCCATGGTGCACGTAAAGGTTTGGCAGATACTGCCCTGAAAACCGCAAATTCAGGATATTTGACCAGACGTCTTGCCGACGTTGGCCAGGATTGTACCATTATTGAAATAGATTGCGGCACCATTAACGGTATTGAAGTAGAAGCACTTTATGAAGGTGGTGAGATTATTCAAACCCTTGGTGAGAGAATACTTGGAAGAGTTATCCAGGAAGATGTGCTTGATCCATATTCAGATGAATTTATTGTTGGTGCGGATACAGAACTTGATGAAAGCCATGTTAAGCAGATTGAGAATGCCGGGGTTCAGAAAGTTAAAATTCGTTCTGTTCTTACCTGTAACTCAAGACATGGTGTCTGTTCTCGATGCTATGGTCGTGACCTTGCCCATGGTGTAACCGTTGAAATCGGCCAGGCAATTGGTATTGTTGCTGCCCAGTCAATAGGAGAGCCTGGAACCCAGTTGACCATGAGAACCTTTCATATTGGCGGTACTGCTTCAAGAAAAGTGGAAGTTGCAGAAGTCAAGGCAAGGGTTGGAGGTATATTAAAATATAATGAAGATATCCAGACAGTTGTCTCTGCCGATAATGAAATAATTTTAATGAATAGAAAAGGCGGTAAAATAACTATTGTAGGCGAAGACGGTCGTGAAAGAGCCAAGGAAACTATTATTTACGGTGCAACTTTGCTTGGCAAGGATGGAGACAACATAGAGCCTGGGAATGTTATTGCTGCCTGGGATCCCTTTACAACACCTATTGTTACAGAAGTGTCCGGCCGCGTGAGATTTGCAGATATAGAAGTCGGATCCACTGTTCAAGAGCAGATTGACCCTGTAACCGGTAAGGTTTCCCGCACAATTATTGAAGGTAAAGACAGCGAGATTCGACCAAGAATTACAATCAAGGATAAAGATGGAAAAGGGATTAAACTTCCCAATGCTAAACTCACTGCAAGATATTATCTGCCGGTCAATGCTATTTTGATTGTTGAAGAAGATGATCAAATTATGGCAGGAGATGTGATTGCAAAACTGCCAAGAGCGACCACTAAAACCAAAGATATTACTGGTGGTCTTCCAAGGGTTGCTGAGCTTTTTGAGAATAGAAAACCAAAAGACCCTGGAGTGCTCACGGAAATTGATGGAACAATTCAAGTATCAAAAGGGACAAAAGGAAAGCAGAAAGTAGCTGTTATCCCTACAGAAGTTGGTGAGAAGAAAGAGTATTCCATCCCCAAAGGACTTCATGTCACAGTTTATGACGGAGACTATGTTAAAGCCGGCGATCCTCTTGTTGCAGGAAGCGCCAATCCCCAGGATATTATGAATATCAAAGGCGAGGTAGCTCTTGCTAAATATCTTGTGGATGAAGTGCAGGAGGTGTACAGACTCCAAGGTGTTAGAATTAATGACAAGCATATTGAAGTTGTTATTCACCAGATGATGCGAAGAGTCAAAATCATCACCACCGGTGATACAAATTTTATACCAGATGAACAGGTTGACAGAAATTTGTTTGCAGAGACAAACAGGGAAGTAGCTATGAATGGAGGAGAACCTGCCAAAGGTGAACCTCTTATACTTGGAATTACAAAGGCATCATTGTCCACAGACAGCTTTCTTTCAGCAGCATCATTTCAGGAGACAACAAAAGTGTTAACGCTTGCTGCCATTGAAGGTAAATTTGACAGTCTTAAAGGTTTGAAAGAGAATGTTATCATGGGCCGTATTATTCCAGCTGGAACCGGATTCCCAGGATATGCCGATATTGAAGTCGGACTTGGAGAAGTTGAACAGGTTTAAATAAAAAATAAAAAGAACTTGACTTTTTAATCAAGTGAAAGTAAAATTACTAATTTTGTCGTGTATGGCAAAGGGTAGAATTTGAGAAGGAGCGCAAGAGAAATTATGCCGACCATTAATCAGTTGGTTAGAAAAGGTAGAAAAAAAGCGGAAAAGAAGGTAAGTACGCCTGCTTTAAAGGGTGGACCTCAGAAACGTGGCGTTTGTACCAGGGTATATACATCAACTCCAAAAAAACCCAACTCTGCTTTGAGAAAAGTGGCCAGGGTGCGGTTGACCACTGGGATGGAAGTTGCTGCATATATACCGGGAATGGGACATAATCTTCAGGAGCACTCTGTTGTTCTGGTAAGAGGTGGCAGGGTAAAAGATCTACCAGGTGTCCGCTATCATATAGTCAGAGGTGCTCTGGATACTCTTGGTGTTGATGACAGAAGACAGGGCCGATCAAAATATGGCGCAAAAAGACCGAAATAATATAGAAAATAGAGACTAGAAATATAGGATATAAATAATGGCAGTTAAAGAGATCAACCTTGATAATATAACACAAAATGCTACACAGGAAGAAAAGCTTGCTGCAAAATTTGTTAACTGCGTCATGAAAAACGGGAAAAAAAATGCAGCCCGAAAAGCAGTGGCAAGTGCTTTGATGATGGTAGAAAAAAAAATTGGAGAGCCTGGCCTGGATGTATTTAAGAAAGCAATTGATAATATAAGACCTGCTGTCGAGGTGAAATCCAGGAGAATCGGTGGTTCTACATATCAGGTACCAACTGATGTCAAGCCTGCCAGGCAGACTGCTTTAGCTTTTCGCTGGTTGATTAACTTCAGTAGAAGCCGAGCTGAAAAAAGTTATTCTAACAAGCTCGCTTCTGAGCTGTTAGATGCATACAACAGCCGGGGGGGAGCCATGAAGAAGAAGGAAGATACACATAAAATGGCAGAAGCCAACAAGGCATTTGCACATTTCAGATGGTAATTAATATTAAAGATTTCCTGAAAATATTTCACAAGAGGAGTAAAGAAGATGGCTAAGGAGAAATTTGAGCGGACAAAGCCGCATGTGAACATAGGAACAATAGGTCATATTGATCATGGGAAGACTACGCTTACAGCAGCGATCACCAAGC
>JAQIBP010000003.1 GCA_027858995.1 Deltaproteobacteria bacterium
AAACTGCCAAAGAGTTAAAATTAATAAAAATAAAAAACAAAAAATGAATAAAACAAAATTGATTAAAAATCTAATGTTTTTAAAGGCTGGGGTTTAAATCAGTTTTTGAGAATCCCATATATATTATACGTCGTGGTTATAATAGCATTCAATTTTATGGTCTGAAATCAATCAACATGTCCAATTTTCAACTATAATTTTTAATATAAAAACAGCCTATGCATTCCACTTTACTTGTAAAGTTGAATTAGAAATGCGTTAATTTTTTAACGCCAAGATCACGGGTTGCAGGGGTTTTCCAGTAAACTTGTTCGTGGTTATAAAGTTTGTAAAACCAACACATTTCAAAGCGGCTGAGACACCTGCAATCCGGTGAATCGATTTTTTCGATTTTTCATTTTACTTCTTTTTGAACAATACTAAGCTCAAACGGGCTCATGCCAACTTTAGGGGCTTCATAGTATACCTTACCATCCTGAACAAAAATTCGCCTTGTACCATGAAGAATGATTTCATTTCCATTAATAGTGCATGGACATTTTCCACTCCCAAGCCCACGCCATCCGTCCAGAGAATCAGTGTTACGTCCTGAGAGGAATGTCTGTTTTGCGAAGAATACGAACTTGTCATTTTTTTTCCCCAGCCAATAGGTAATACCTCTTGTTATAGACCAACTGTTCTTAGTATAAGTGCTTTTCCCACTGTAAGTTCCAAGTAGAATTGGGTTAGGAGCCTTTTTTACAATGGGATATGCGTCAGGTATGCCTTCAATTGTTTTAGGTGAAATATCCAAAGAATTTGATGTCACACATGAACACAATCCCAAAAGCCCTATTACAGCAATAACCACATAAATTGTTTTTTTCATTTTCATTCCTTTACCATTTGTTATTAATTAATATGGCTCTAAACAATTTTCAGTTCTTTAACAGGAGCATGAGTCAAGCAAGCATTGCATACTCCTTTAATGATTAAACTATATGATTTTAAAATAAGTATTATCATAAATGCTGAAAATTGTTAATAGCCATATTATATAATTATCATGCCGATTTGTGCAATGACATGTCAAGAGAAAACTATTTGATTTGAAATTAAACTTTAAGCCCTTATTACAAATATATAAATCCCAAAACAGGACTTGAAAACAGGCAATTAAATCCTTATATTAACTGCTACTAAAAAAATGAAAAAACAGTTTAAACAACTATTTTATAAAAAACTTGTTTGAATAATTAAAGGTTGAGGTTAAAATGCCAATTTATGAATATCAATGTAATAATTGCAGTGAAAACTTTGAAACCCTTGTTATGGTGAGTTCAACACCTGAATGCCCCTCCTGTAACAGCAATGACCTCTCACGGCTGATGTCTGCATGCGGGTTTATTTCAAAATCCTCGGGACCTTCCGGTGAAACTACAGTTAAATCAGCCGGCACATCTGCCTGTGGAAGCTGTTCTTCTTCCAACTGTTCTTCCTGCGGGGTTGGATAAATCCTATGGGGAAAAAAATTTGCATTGGAACCCGCGGCAGTAAACTTGCTTTATGGCAAGCCAATTTTATAAAAGCAGAAATTGAAACTATTTTTCCTGACATTGATGTTGAAATAAAAATCATTAAAACTACAGGGGACAGAATCACAGACAGACCCCTTGCAATGGTAGGCGGTAAGGGATTGTTTGTAAAAGAGATAGAAAATGGTTTGTTAAACCACGAGATTGATATTGCTGTCCACAGCATGAAAGATATGCCAGGAGAGCTGCCTGAAGGACTTTGTATTGGCGCCATCCCCAAGAGAGAAAACCCCTTTGATGTACTGATAGCAAATGACAAATCTCTTCTGGCAGACTATAAAAAGGGTGCTAAAATAGGCACTTCAAGTCTACGGCGCGCTTCTCAAATCAAACATGTCAGGCCGGATCTAATAATTGAATCCATTCGCGGTAATCTGGATACAAGGATAAAAAAACTCAAATCCGGAGAGTATGATGCCATTGTACTTGCAGCAGCAGGACTCATACGAATGGGACAGAAAGATGAAATTACAGAATATCTCGATGAAAAAGTCATGCTGCCTGCTGTGGGACAGGGAGCTCTCTGCATTGAGACTAGACAAAATGATAATGATACTGCGCCCATCATGGACAGACTTGATCATTATGATACTAATATCTGTGTGACAGGGGAACGGGCATTCTTAAAACAGATAGAAGGCTCCTGCCATATTCCCGTGGCCTGTTTTGGCAGAATAGTGAACAAAGAGATTATTTTAACTGCACTTGTTGCCTCGGAAGATGGCAAGGAGGTAATTAAAGAAGAGATTATCTCCCCAATGGAGAGAGTAGAGGACTCAGGAAAAGCTCTTGCTGACAGGGTACTTGAAAAAGGCGGGAAAAAAATATTGGAGAATTTGAATTCAGACAATGGATAAGATAGGCAAGGTATATCTAATTGGTGCAGGGCCGGGTGATCCAGGACTTTTAACCATTAAGGCAAAAGAGTGTATTGAAAATGCAGATGTTGTAGTCTATGACTATCTTGCATCACCTTTTTTACTGGATTATGTCAAAAAAGATGCTCAGATCATTTATGTGGGCAAAAAAGGTGGAGACCATACTCTTTCCCAGGATGGAATCAATCAGCTTCTGGTGGATAAGGCAAAACATGGGCTTAATATAGCACGTCTTAAAGGCGGTGATCCCTTTGTCTTTGGCCGGGGCGGTGAAGAAGCCCAGATGCTTTTAAGTTGCGGTGTGCCCTATGAAGTAATTCCAGGAGTCACTTCAGCTATTGCAGCACCGGCCTATGCAGGTATTCCTGTTACCCACAGGGATCATACTTCTTTTGTCTCATTTATAACAGGTCATGAAAACCCTGACAAAAAAGAGACAAGTATGCAGTGGGATATATATGCCAGGTCCAATGCTACCCTGGTATTTTTAATGGGAGTAAAAAATCTTGCAAACATTGCAAAAAACCTAATTAATAATGGCAAATCACCAGATACACCGGTTGCCCTTGTCAGATGGGGAACAACAGCCAGACAGCAGACAGTTACAGGAACCCTTGAAACAATAGTTGAAAAAGTCAAAAAGGCAAAACTCAAATCCCCTGCCATTATTGTTATAGGCCATGTGGTATCCTTAAGAAATGAACTTGCATGGTTTGATAAAAGACCTCTGTTTGGAAAACGAATTGTGATTACAAGGGCCCGGGCACAGGCAAGCAGCCTTGTATCAAAACTCTCCAAACTCGGAGCCCAATGTATTGAAATTCCCACCATTAAAATTGCCCCTCCTGAAGATATCTCTCCTTTAAAAAAATCCATTGAAAATATAGATATTTATGACTGGCTTGTATTCACCAGTGTCAATGGAGTTAAATTCTTTTTTGATACTCTCTTTGATATGGGAAAGGATGTAAGAATTTTAGGTCATCTTAAATTGGCATGTATAGGTCCTGTGACCAAAGAACGGCTTCAGGATTATGGTATTATCAGTGATATCCTGCCTGAAACCTACAGGGCGGAAAGTGTGATTAAGGCTTTTTTAAATATTAAATTAAAGAATAAAAAGATACTGCTTCCACGGGCTAAAAAAGCCAGAACCATCCTGCCTGAAGAGTTAACCAAAATGGGTGCAAAAGTTGATGAAGTTATCGCCTATGAAACACTGCTGGATATGAACAAAAAAGAGGAGTTAATTAATCTTCTCCAGGACAATAAAATTGATGCCGTAACCTTTACCAGCTCTTCCACTGTATCTAATTTTATCTCTCTGCTTGATTCAAAAAACACCGGAAAATTATTAAAAAACATAATAATAGCCTCCATCGGACCCATTACATCAAAAACAGCAAGATCCCTTGATATTGAACCTGAAATTGAAGCCGGAGAATATACTATTCAAGGCCTTGTGGATTCACTGCTGGCATACTATGAGAGTAAAAACCCATGATTGCAGGCAACCGCACAATAAATTATCTTCGTATTTCAGTGACTGACCGCTGTAATTTCAGGTGCAAATATTGTATCCCTGCTTCACCTTTCACTGTTATTGAACATAAAAAAATTGCCCGATATGAAGAAATTCTGAAAATTACAAAACTTGCCTGTGAACTTGGAATAACCAAGGTGCGAATTACAGGAGGAGAACCCTTTGTAAGAAAGAATATTTTTTCATTTTTAGAAAAGTTGTGCGCCATTGAATGCCTTAATGATGTTTCCATTACCACCAACGGTTCGCTGTTAACCCGGGGAAAAATAGAGAAATTAAGCTATCTTGGTATCAAAAGGCTTAATTTCAGCCTTGACACCCTGGATCCTGAAAAATTTGCCAGGATAACCGGCAGAGACAGGTTCCAAAGAGTCTGGGAGAGCATTATAACCTCCCATGAACTCGGGATATCACCTGTAAAAATTAATGCAGTTGTTTTAAAAGGAATCAATGATGATGAGATTGTAGATCTTGCAGCACTGACACTGGACTTTCCTTTTCATATCAGGTTTATTGAATACATGCCCATGGGTGATTCTGCCGTGGAAAAAGGACAGCAGATGCTGACCCAAGAAATAAAAGAAAAAATAGAATCCAGATTTGGAAAACTCACCTCTGTCAAGCAAACTGACAATGACGGCCCTGCAAAAAAATTTAAAATTGCAAAGGCTCAAGGCATCATAGGATTTATCACTCCAATCAGCTCTCATTTCTGCGACGATTGCAATAGATTGAGACTGACATCAAGGGGAACACTGCGCCCTTGTCTTTTAAATAATTATGAAAAAGATATTTTAAATCCACTTCGAAACAGTGCCTCGGATGATGAACTGAAAAGAATCATCCTCTCTGCACTTACAAAAAAACCCTCCTTTCACGGATTAAATGACCTCAGCTCCAAAACCATACCCATCAGTCATATGACCTCCATCGGCGGATAGAGTTCTCTATTTACACATTATTTCGCTCAAGCAGTATAGATGCCTCTTTGTTTGATCCCAATAAAATAGAGAGCCATTTTGTTGATTCACTTTCACTTAAAGCAATTTTTACTGCCATGGTCAAAGGAACTGAAAGCAGCATACCAACAGGCCCAAGCACCCATCCCCAGAAAGTCAGTGATAAAAATACCACCAGAGCAGAAAGTCCTATCCCCTGTCCCATGACTTTTGGCTCTATAACACTTCCCACCAATACGTTAACCAATAAAAAACCAAGTGCTGAAATGCCTGCCGGCAATGGTCCCAACTGGATTAAAGCGAGAAGCACCGCAGGACCAGCAGCAATGATAGAACCAATATTGGGGATATAATTCAGTAGAAATGCAAACATACCCCACATAACAGGAAAATCCACTCCCTGTACACTCAACCAGATAAAAATAATAAATCCTGTTGCAACACTGGTAATGGTTTTTATCCCCAGATATCTTTTAACACCTGCAGTGATCTGGTCATATTGCTCAAGATCATTGTTCTTGTCATTTAAAATGGCACGTAATTTATTTGGGAATCCTGCTGCCTCTGAAAGGATAAAAATAAAAGTTAAAAAGACTAAAAAAGTATTAGTAAGCACCCCGCCCAACCCGTTTAAAGTGGTTGCAACAAATTTAAGTATACGGCTTGGGTTAAATATTTGGGTAAGTTTGTCAGCTTCAAGTTCAACACCAAACCTTGACAGAACTTTTAAACTTTCAAATGTTAAAATTTTTAATCGCTCCTGGTAAAAGGGAATATTTTGCGAAAAATCAGCAATGGATGAAGAGACAAGTGTCACCAAAAGCATCTGTATGCAGACCACTCCAAACATCAGAATCAGAATAGCCAGAATGCTTGGAATACCTTTTTTTTGCATCCAGAACAGTGAGGGTGCACAAATAATAGATAAAAACAGTGCCAGCAGGAAAGGAACAACAATCACAGTGGCGGATTTCATTCCGGCAACAATAATAATAAATGCAGCAAACTTAATTATGGAACTGTTTTGACGGGGTATTGCTTCCAAATAATTTTCCTTTTTTTTTATCTCAAATGATAATCTCTTGTATTCAAACTAAATATTAAAGTCAAGGATCTGATAAAGGAAACTGAAATTTAGCCATGGTCTTGCTTCTGTATTTGAAAAAGGGATGGAAACTTCTGCCATACTTTTAAAGGTTGCAGGTAATAGACTTTACAAAGCAAAATAAAATAAAGATAAAAACAAAAATCCCTGACAATTTTACTTGGCAGGGATTTAATTATATCTATAATAGAGAGATATTATCAGTCAAATATCAATTCAATCTGTGCCATTGAGGCGACATCACCTTTTCTTGGACCAAGTTTAGTGATTCTTGTATAACCGCCCTGTCTTGAGTTAAACTTTTCGGCAACTTCATTAAACAGCGTATGAACAACATTTTTTTCCCGGATCACTAATAGAGCCTGACGTCTGGCATGCAGATCACCTCGTTTGGCAAGAGTTACCATCTTATCTGCAATTTTTCTCAAGCCTTTTGCTTTTGCTTCAGTGGTTTTAATTTTATTATGTTTAAACAGAGAAGTAACCATATTTCGAAACATAGCCTTTCTGTGGCTTGATGTCCTGTTTAATTTTAATACTGATTTTCTATGTTTCATGGTCTTTTATTCCTCCTCCTCACTATTTTCTTCTTCTGGCGGTTCAAAACCATCAAGATCCATACCAAGTGAAAGATCCATGGTTGTTAGGACTTCCTTGATTTCATTCAATGATTTTCGACCGAAATTTTTGGTCTTCAGCATTTCAGTATCTGTTTTTTGAACTAAGTGATAAATACTTGTTATTTCGGCATTTTTCAAGCAATTGGAACTTCTCACAGACAATTCAAGCTCATCTACAGATCTATAAATATTTTCATTAAAACCTTTGTCTGAATCCTCTGAATTTTCATCAGCATAATCTGGTTCCATATCTTCATCAAAATTTATAAATGGGCTCATTTGCTCTTTGAGAATTTTTGCAGCATAAGCCACAGAATCATCCGGAGTTACCGAACCATCTGTCCATACTTCAAGAATAAGCTTATCATAGTCTGTTTTTTGTCCTATTCTTGATGTTCCCACAACATATTTTACTTGTTTAATTGGAGAGAATACACTGTCAACCGGAATAGTTCCAATGGGAGCATCTTCGTCTTTATTTGCAGCAGCCAGGGCATAACCTTTTCCGATTTTTACAACCATGGTTATACTTAATTCCCCTTTTTGGGAAATGCTTGCGATATGCTGTTCAGGATTGAGCACCTCTACCTTGCCGTCTGGACTTACAATATCAGCACCAGAGGCTTCACACTCACCTTTAACATTCAAAGTTAATATCTTATCTTCTATATCATCAACCTTGATTTTCAGCTCTTTTAGATTTAAAATAATCTCGGAAACATCCTGTCTTACATCAGATATTACACTGTATTCATGGAGAGCATCATCAAATTTAGCAGAAACAATGGCTGCACCATATATAGACGACAGAATAATTCGGCGTAAAGAGTTTCCGATAGTAATACCATATCCCCTTTCAAGGGGTTCACATACAAATTTACCATATGTTGAAGTTGTTGTAACATCAAGCTTTTCCGGCTTGATCATCTCTCTCCAATTGACATATGCAAGTTTTTCAGATGACATTCATATCTCCTGAATAAATATTTGGACAAACCATGCTAATGGTCTGTCTATTTTGAGTAAAGCTCTATAATTAATTGTTCCTGGATTGGAAGAGTAATATCTTCACGTACAGGAACACCGACAACTTCGCCTTTAAAATTTTCTTTATTGATCTCAATCCATTGTGGAATACCACGTCTTACTATGGCATCCAGTGAATCTAAAATAACTTGGATCTTTTTACTTTTTTCACGAAGTTCTACTACATCACCCTTTTTTACCTGATAAGAAGGTATGTTTACCTTTTTACCATTTATAATAAAATGGTTATGACGTACAAAATGTCTGCCCTGATTCCTGGAATTCACAAATCCCATTCTGAAAACAGTATTATCAAGACGGGTTTCCAAAAAGCTTAAAAGATTTGTACCTGTTATACCTCTTTTTCTATCAGCCTTTTTAAACGAAATCCTAAACTGCTTTTCAGATAATCCATAAAGTCGTTTGACTTTCTGTTTTTCTCTGAGCTGAATTCCATAATCTGACAATTTACTTCTTCTCTGCCCATGCTGTCCTGGAGGATATCCTCTTCTATCAAAACTGCATTTATCTGAAAAACATCTATCGCCTTTCAAAAAAAGCTTCATATTTTCACGCCTGCATTGTCGGCAGACAGATTCTGTATATCTTGACAATCTTCTTCTCCTTTATAAAACAAATATTCTTAAACTCTTCTTCTCTTTGGCGGACGGCATCCATTATGTGGAACCGGAGTAACATCCTTTATCATGGAAATTTGAAACCCAAGCGAATGTAGTGCTCTTAAAGCTGATTCCCTACCAGGTCCCGGACCTTTTACAAATACAGCGATATTTTTCATGCCATGTTCCATAGCCTTTGCCCCTGCACCTTCTGCAACAAGTTTTGCTGCAAAAGGTGTGCTTTTTCTCGAACCTTTAAAGCCCTGCATACCTGCACTGGACCACGAAATTGTATTCCCGTTTTCATCGGCAATTGTAACAATAGTATTATTAAAAGTGGATTGGATATGTACAATTCCCGTGGAAATATTTTTTCTCACTCTCTTTTTTGACATAACTTTTTTAGACTTTTTTGCCATAATTCATAAAACCTTTTATATTATGCTTGTTTCTTTTTAACTGCAGTTCTTTTAGGACCTTTTCTTGTCCTGGCGTTAGTACTAGTCCTTTGACCATGACAGGGGAGGCCTTTTCTATGGCGTAATCCTCTGTAACAACCTAAGTCCATAAGTCTTTTAATATTCATGGAAACTTCACTTCTAAGTTCACCTTCAACCTTGTACTCAGCATCAATAATTTTTCTGATGTCATTAACCTCTGATTCTGTCAGGTCATTTGCTTTTGTAGTTGGATCAATACCTGTTTTATCAAGTATCTGTTTAGAACTTGTTCTGCCTATCCCGTAAATATAGGTTAAAGCTATCCATGCATGTTTATCTCTTGGTAAATCAACCCCTTTAATACGTGCCAAATTTTATTCCCCCTATCCCTGCCTCTGTTTATGGCGCTTGTTTATACAAATAACTCTAACGACACCACATCTCTTAATTATTTTACAATTCCTACAGATTCTTTTTACAGATGCTCTGACTTTCATCGATTACTCCCTATTTATATCTATATGTAATTCTGCCCCTGCTTAAATCATAGGGTGAAATTTCAACTGTCACCGTATCTCCCGGCAGGATTTTAATAAAATGCATTCTCATTTTCCCTGAAATATGAGCAAGCAAAACATGCTTGTTTTCCAGTTCAACTTTAAACATGGCATTTGGCAGTGTTTCCAGTACTTTCCCGTCAACTTTAATGGGTTCTTCTTTTGCCATAACCTTATTAATCTCCTTAAATTTAAATGTTTCAGGACCTGCCTTTAATTCTTTTAGTACCAGATCTTCCCATAAATCCATCATAATTACCTGTAATCAGATGAGATTCAATCTGAGAAATAGTATCTATGGATACACCAACTACAATCAATAGAGCTGTGCCTCCAAAATAAAAAGGAACATTAAATTTACCCATTAAAAATGTTGGCAATACACAGACAGCGGAAACATAAAGAGCTCCGCCAAGTGTTATTCGTGTCAACACCCTGTCAATATATTCACTTGTCCTTTTACCTGGCCTGATTCCAGGAATATATCCGCCATTTTTTTTCATATTTTCTGCAACATCTTCAGGATTAAACTGCACCGCAGTATAGAAAAAACAGAAGAAAATAATAAATCCTATATAAAGAAGATAATACCAGACTGTTCCCGGACTAAACATTGCTGCCACAGTTTTCATAATCGGAATATCGATAAATTGTGCAATAGTTGTCGGGAACATTATAATAGAGGAGGCAAAAATAGGAGGTATAACCCCGGCAGTGTTAATCTTCAGCGGAAGATGCGAAGTTTGCCCTCCATACATTTTCCTGCCCACAACTCTTTTGGCATAATGTACAGGTATTCGCCTTTGAGCCTGTTCCATATAGATAATAGCTGCAATAACACCAATCATGAGAACAGCAAGTATAATAATCCCAAATATTCCCATTTCTCCGGTTGTCATCAGTCGTACGGTATTTCCCATGGCAGAAGGCATATTTGCAACAATACCTGCAAAAATAATCAAGGAGATACCGTTTCCTATTCCTCTTTCAGTAATCTGCTCTCCAAGCCACATGAGAAATGAGGTACCAGCAGTCAAAGTAATAATTGTGACAAGCCTGAAACCCCATCCAGGATATGGAACAATTGCAATGCCGGCGGGTGAAGTCATTGATTCAAGTCCAACACTGATACCCAAACCCTGTATAATGCTCAAAAGAACAGTGCCGTATCTTGTATACTGGGTTTTCTTTTTACGGCCTGCATCACCCTCTTTTTTAAGTTGTGCAAGATGAGGTACAACGACTGTCATAAGTTCCAGAATAATAGAAGCACTGATATAAGGCATAATGCCCAATGCAAATATGGAAAATCTTTCCAAAGCACCGCCTGAGAACATATTGAACATGGAAAACAGGGTTCCTTCAGCAGCTGCAAAAAAAGAAGAGAGTGCAGCTCCATTTACTCCCGGCGTTGGAACATGGATACCGATACGGTAAACAAAGAGCAAAGCCAAAGTAATTAAAATTTTTCTTTTAAGCTCAGGAAGTTTAAATAAATTCTGGTAACTGTTTTCGATCATCTATAGGTTCCTTACATCACTTCTATTAAGTTTATTCTATGCTTCCGCCAGCAGTTTCAATTTTTTCTCTGGCAGTTTTGGAAATAAGAATATTTTTTAAAACAAATTTCTTTGTTATTTCTCCTGTGCCAAGGATTTTGACTCCATCCACACGACCTTTTACAATCCCGGCATCTTTTAAAATATCTATATCTATGGTTGTACCATCTTCAAATTGATCCAGATCTTTAACATTTAAAATAGCATTGTTTGTTTTAAATATATTGTAAAAACCTCTTTTGGGAAGCCGCCTGTAAAGTGGCATCTGACCGCCTTCAAATCCTGGCCTTACACTGCCGCCGGATCTTGCTTTAAGACCTTTGTGACCTCTTGTTGATGTTTTGCCCATACCAGATCCCGGCCCTCTGCCAACTTTTTTTCTATTTTTTCTTGCACCTTTTTCCGGTGATAAATCATGAAGCTGCATACTATACCTCCTCTACTTTCACAAGATGAGAAATTTTTTTAATCTGTCCGAGAATGACCGGATCAGCATTGTGTTCAATAGTTTGATGCATTCTTCTTAACCCAAGAGAACGGACAATCCTGCCATGTTTGGCTGGTCTTCCTATTGTACTTTTTATCTGTGTGATTTTTATCTTATCAGCCATTTTTGTAACCTTTATATTTCTTCGGGTTTAAGCCCGCGGCGTTTTGCCACATCTTCTTTTAAACAAAGGGATTGAAGCCCCGCCATTGTAGCTCTTACAATATTTTGAGTATTATGGGTTCCAATACATTTTGTTAAGATATCAGTTACTCCAACTGCCTCAAGGACAGCACGAATCCCGCCGCCTGCAATCAAGCCGGTACCAGGTGATGCAGGTTTGAGTAAAACTTTACCTGCTCCTGCTTTTCCCACAACTTCAAAAGGGACGGTTCCATCAAGCAAAGAAATTTTAACCATATTTCTTTTTGCCTTTTCCATACCTTTTTTAATGGCTTCAGGTACCTCGGTTGCTTTTCCAAGACCGTAGCCAACACTTCCTTCACCGTCTCCAACAACAACAAGTGCACTAAAGCTGAAATTTCTACCACCTTTTACAACTTTTGCAACACGATTGATTCTGACGACTTTATCAATTAATCCATTATCTTCCATCTGCTGTCTTGCCAAGGGTGTCCCTCCAAAAATTTAAAATTTCAATCCTGCTTCGCGAGCTCCGTTAGAAAGCTCTTTAATGCGACCATGATATAAAAATCCGTTCCTGTCCAGGACTACTTGTGTAATTCCTTTATCAAGAGCTCTCTTACCAATAAGGCTTCCTACAGACTTTGCAATTTCAGCCTTTTTACCCTCTACCTTGTTTCCCTTAAATTCCCTGTCAAGGGTGGAGGCAGATACAAGTGTAGTGCCGCGAGTGTCATCAACAATTTGAGCATAAATATGTTTTGAACTTCTAAACACACTCATTCTTGGGCGATCCTGGGTACCAAAAATATTTTTCCTGATTCTTTTTTTTCTCTTAAGCCTTGATACAAGCCTTTGTGATGTATTTCCCATAATCTTTATATTCCTGCCTTTTACGTGTGACCTTTAGGTTATTCCTTACCAGCAGTCTTACCAGCTTTTCTTATAATTCTTTCGCCTGCATACATAATACCTTTACCTTTATAAGGCTCAGGAGGTCTTAAATCTCTTATGTTGGCAGCTACCTGACCAAGAAGTTCCTTATCAATACCTGATAATAAAATTTCTGTATTTTTTTCAACATTTACCTTAATTCCATCAGGTATGTTAAAATCAACTGGATTGGAATATCCTACATTGAGTATAAGGCTGTTGCCTTTTGTCTCTGCACGATATCCAATACCTGAAAGCAGAAGTTTTTTCTCATACCCTTTTGTCACTCCTGTTACCATATTATCAACAAGCGAGCGGAACAATCCCTGCAAAGCAACTTTTTTCTTATCATTTTGATCTGCATCAAAAACTATAATACCATCATTTACACTTATTTTAACAGCCGGGTGCAGTTTCCGTTCAAGATTACCTTTAGGTCCTTTGACTGAAATCATGTCACCCTTAAGGGCAAATTGAACTTTCTCTGAAAGCTGAACCGGCTTTTTTCCTATTCTAGACATATCTGCTCCTGTCCTACCATACGTTACAAAGAATTTCACCGCCGAGATTAGCTTCTCTGGCCTGCTTATCAGTCATCAACCCTTTTGAAGTTGATACAATGGATATGCCAAGGCCATTTAAAACCGGCTTAATCTGTTTTGCCTTGCTGTAAACTCTACATGAGGGTTTACTCACTCTTGTAATTCCAAAGATTGTTGCCTGCTCTTCTCTTACATATTTAAGATAAACGCGAAGTATTCCTTGAGTTTCATTCTCCAGGAATTTAAAATCTTTGATATACCCCTGTTCTTTCAGCACCCGCACCATTTGCAGCTTGCTCTTTGATCCGGGGATATCCACTTTAGCAAACCCTGCTTTACCACCATTTCTTATGATCGTCAGCATATCTGCAATTGGATCACTACTTGCCATGTTAAAATCTCCTTAAAATCTGCTGCTATTTTTCTCTTTGCCTACCAACTTGATTTGGTAACACCAGGAAGTTTTCCTTCTGAAGCAAGCTTCCTGAAACAAATTCTACAAATACCAGCTTTTCTAATAAATCCTCTTGGTCTACCGCATAATGGACATCTGTTATATGCACGTACAGAAAACTTTGGTTTCCTTTGCGCCTTTACGATTAAAGCTTTTTTAGCCAAGCCCCCTCCTATATCTTTCAGATGAAAAAAATAATTTAAATTTAATTAACTCTTTCATCTCTGCTGTGGACATACCCATTACAGGCCGTCCGTGGTAATTAATTTTTAAAAGGCATTCCGAGAAGTTTTAAAAACTCTCTGCCTTCCTCATCAGTCTGTGCACTTGTTACAATCGTAACATTAAGACCTTTTATACTATCGGTCTTATCATAATCAATTTCCGGGAATATTATATGCTCTGTAATACCAAGGCTGTAATTCCCCCTGCCATCAAAAGCTTTAGGAGAGATTCCTCTAAAGTCTCTGACACGCGGTAAAGCTATATTCACAAGCCTGTCAAAAAAATCATACATTTTTTCACGGCGCAGGGTAACCTTGCAACCAATAGGCAGATCAGCACGAAGCTTAAAATTTGCAATTGGTTTCTTGGCTCTTGTAATTATAGGTTTTTGACCTGCAATCAGTGCGAGTTCTGCAGCAGCTGAATCTATGATCTTGGGGTTTGTTACCGCCTCTCCAAGCCCCATATTTAAAACAATTTTCTCTAACTTGGGAACCTGAAATCTATTGGTAAAATTAAAGGTTTTTGTAAGTTGAGGAATAATCTCGTTAATATAATTTTCCTTAAGAGTTGACATCTGTTATCTCCACCTTTGGTCTTAAGAATCTATCTGCTGGTTACACTGTTTACAGATTCTAACCCGTTTACCATCTTCGAGTAATTTCATTGAAATTCTTGTAGGTTTTACACATGAATTGCACATAATCATCAGGTTAGAGACATGGACAGGCATATTTTTTTCCACAATACCACCTTGTGGATTTGCCTGTGTTGGTCTCTGATTAGCTTTTACAACATTAATATTTTCTATAACCACTCGATTGGTCTTTTTAACAATTCGCAGCACTTTACCGATTTTGCCCTTATCTTTGCCGGTGAGCACTTTAACTTTATCATCTTTTTTTATTCTAATTTTCATAGTTTCCATAGGATATTTTCTCCAAAACCGAAACAGTTAAAGCACATCAGGTGCCAGAGAGACAATTTTCATAAAACTTTTTGCTCTCAATTCTCTTGCCACTGGACCAAATATTCGTGTTCCAACAGGTTCTTTTGATTTCGATAAAATCACGGCAGAATTATCATCAAATCTGATCATTGAGCCATCAGGTCTGGATATCTCTTTTTTTGTTCTGACAATCACTGCCTGTACAATATCACCCTTGCTTACTTTCCCGTTTGGGATTGCCTCTTTTACAGAACAAGTTATGATATCACCAATGCTGGCATATCTTCTTTTTGACCCACCAAGGACCTTGATACAATACAATTCCTTTGCTCCGGAGTTGTCTGCCACAGTTAATCTTGTTTCACTCTGAATCATTTTTCAAACTCCTTTAATCAAACAGCTTTTTTAACTATTTCACAGACTCTGAAACGTTTTAGCTTACTCAAAGGTCTTGTATCGGTAATTTTAACTACATCACCGATATTACATTCATTCTTTGCATCATGAGCATGGTATTTTTTGTACCGTTTTATATATTTCTTATAAATTTTATGTTGAATAAATCTTTCAACTTGAACAACAACAGATTTATCCATTTTATCCGATACAATAAGACCTAATAACTCTCTTTTATTTTTTTGAATATCTTCCATAGTATTATCTTTATAATTTAACTAATGTTTAAATTCATCTCTTTTGATATTGTATAAAGCCTTGCAATATCTTTTTTAACATTTGAAAGTGTTGCAGTGTTCTCAAGCTGTCCTACACTGTTTTGAAAGCGGAGATTAAAAAGTTCTTTTTTTAAATCCACAAGTTTTTCTTTAATCTTGCCTGCTCCCATCTCTCTTATTTCACCTGTTTTCATATCAGCTGCTCCTCTCCACAAAACGCGTTTTCAGAGAAAGCTTTCTTGCTGCAAGCCTCATGGCCTCCTGGGCAACTTCTCTTGTTACACCTTCCATCTCATAAAGAATTTTTCCAGGTTTTACCCTTGCAACCCATGCATCTGTAGACCCCTTACCTTTTCCCATTCTAACTTCTGCCGGTTTTTTAGTAACAGGATGATCAGGAAAAAATCGGATCCAGCTCTTACCAGCTCTTTTGGCGTGTCTTGTCAAAGCAACCCTTGCTGCTTCTATTTGTCTTGCATTAATATATCCGCATTCTACTGCCTGCAGACCAAAGTCACCAAAGCTCAATGTATTTCCCCTGCTGGGTGCTCCTTTTGTTCTGCCGCGAAATTCTTTGCGGAATTTAACATTTTTTGGACTAAGCATTTCTTATCTCTCCTAAGTCGCTTCTAATTGCTCTATCTGGCCAGAGCCTGTTCACCGGGATTCAAAACCTCACCCTTAAAGATAAAAGCTTTAATCCCAATGGTTCCGTAGGTGGTGTTTGCTTCAATAAAACCGTAATCAACATCAGCCCTCAGGGTATGAAGAGGAATTCGTCCTTCCTTATACCACTCGGTCCTTGCCATTTCAGCTCCACCAAGGCGCCCTGCACAAATAATTTTAATTCCTTTTGCTCCAAACCGCATGGCAGAGGAGACACTTCTTTTCATTGCACGTCTAAAAGCGATTCTTCTCTCTAATTGAAGTGCAATATTCTCTGCAACGAGCTGGGCATCAATTTCTGGACGTCTTACCTCTTTGATATCTATCATCACTGCAGGCTTAAGCATTTTCTCAAGTTCTTTTTTAAGAAGTGCAATCTCTGAGCCTTTTTTCCCGATAATAATACCGGGCCTTGCTGCAAACACTCTAAGTCGAATCTGTTTAGAAAACCGTTCTATCTCTATTTTAGAAATGCCGGCATGATAGAGTTTCTTTTTCAAAAATTTTCTGACTCTGAAATCTTCTTCAACAAAAGAGGCATAATCCTTGTCTGCATACCATTTGGAATCCCATGTCCTGATAATGCCTAATCTTAAACTGACGGGGTGTACTTTCTGGCCCAAGCTTATCTCCTCCTATTGTTATGTTTCTTCAACAATTATAGTTAAATGACTGCTTCTTTTCAAAATTCTGGACGCTCTCCCCCTGGCTCTTGGTCGGAACCGTTTCATGGAAGGGCCTTGATCAACAATTATATTTTTTACAATTAGTTTATCAACATCAAGTTCATTATTATGTTCAGCATTTGATATTGCTGACTTCAGGGTTTTATAAATAATTCCGGCAGCTTTAAGCGGCATGAATTTTAAAAGCGTCAATGCCTGTTCTGCATTTTTACCTTTAACCTGAGCTATAGGCAATCTGAGCTTCAATGGTGAAATTCTTGTATATTTTGTAGTTGCTTTAACTTCCATATCAATATCCTTTAATCAGGCAAGAGATTACCTCTTGGACCTTTTATCTCCTGCATGTCCCCAAAATGTTCTTGTAGGTGAAAATTCACCAAGCTTATGACCAACCATATTTTCAGAGACAAAAACCGGTATGAATTTTTTACCATTATGCACGGCCAGTGTATTACCGACCATTTCCGGAAATATAGTTGATCTGCGCGACCAGGTTTTGATAACTTTGTTGCTTTTGGATTTATTTGCTCCCATTACTTTTCTTAAAAGCTGCGGTGCAATATATGGTCCTTTTTTTAATGATCTTGGCATCTTTATCACCTATTTATTTTTTTTACTTACTTCTTCTTTCTTTTGGATCTTCTTTTAATGATGTACTGGTCAGTTCTGGCAGATTTTCTTGTCCTTTTACCTTTGGTCTGCACACCCCAGGGAGTACATGGCTGTCTGCCTCCAGAAGATCTACCTTCACCACCGCCCATTGGATGATCAACAGGATTCATTGCAACTCCTCTGACAGAGGGACGTCGTCCCATCCATCTTGTTCTGCCTGCTTTTCCTATTTTAACATCAGCGTGTTTCTCGTTTCCAACTCTGCCAATGGTTGCCTTACATTTGAGATGAATCATCCTTACTTCACCTGAAGGCAGAAGAACCTGGGCATAATTATTTTCTTTTGCCATGAGCCGGCCATAAGCTCCCGCACTTCTGACAACCTGACCGCCCTTGTTCTGTTTTAATTCAATATTATGAATTCTTGTACCAGTTGGAATGTTTTCAAGGGTTGTGCAATTACCAGGTTTTATATCAGCCTTACTTCCTGTTTCCAGGATATCACCGACTTTTACATCCCGGGGAGCCAGAATATATCTTTTTTCACCATCAGCATAAACCAACAGAGCCAATCTTGAACTCCTGTTGGGATCATACTCTATGGCAGAAACCTTGGCAGGGATACCATCTTTATCTCTTTTAAAATCAATAATACGGTACTTCTTTTTTGCTCCGCCACCTCTATGCTTTGAAGTAATTCTTCCATAAGAATTTCTTCCTGCATGTTTATTTAACTTTTTAATCAAACGTCTTTCAGGTTTAGTTTTGGTAATTTCTTCAAAAGAAAGGTATTCCTGAGAACGTCGTCCTGGAGATGTCGGTTTTGTCTTAACTATTGTTGACATATATGAACCTCTTTTTTAAACACCTTCAAAAAACTCAATTTTTTGTCCTGGCATCAGTGTTACTATGGCTTTTTTCCAATCTTGCTTTTTACCAATGATCCTGCCGCGCTGTTTTACTTTCCCTTTTACCTGCACAGTTCTGACCTGCTTTACTTTGGTATTGAAATTTCTCTCAACAGCATCCTTGATTTCAACCCGGTTGGCTTTTTTATCAACTTTGAATGTCACCTGATTGTCAATCTCTTTTTGAAGAGTTGTTTTTTCAGTGACCACAGGGCCGTGAATAATGTCATACCGCCTCATATTAACTCAACCTCCCTTGAATATTTTGAATAGTTGATTCCACGAGAAGAAGGTTCTTGAACTTTAAAATATCATATACATTGAGTCCTTCAGTTCTTATCACTTTGATATCTGGTATGTTCCTGGAGGATAATAAGAGATTTGTATCCTCTGTATCTGAAACAATAAGCAGATCAGAAAGTTCCAAAGAATTCAGCACATTGGCAAGTTCCTTGGTTTTAATGGCTTCAAGATTGAAATCATCAATTACAAATAGTGTATTATCTTCCATTTTTGAACTTAATGCCATTTTTAACGCAAGTTTTTTTACTTTTTTGGGTACCTTAATAGCAAAAGATCTCTGGGAAGGGCCAAAAATGACACCGCCTCCCTTTCTTAAGGGCGATTTTACTGAACCTGCCCTGGCATTACCAGTTCCCTTTTGTCTGAAAAGTTTTTTTGTACTACCTTTCACCATAGCCCTTGTCTTAGATGCAGCGGTCCCCTCTCGCTTTGCTGCAAGCTGGGAACGAACAACCTGGTGAAGAACACTTTTTTTAATGGGTGTGTTAAAAATCTGATCAGGCAATTGAGTTTCAGACACTTTTTTACCTGAACTGTTTAGTACATCTACAGCAGCCATATTCTTCCTCATAAATTTTGATCGACTTATGCATCACTGCCAAACACGCAATACCCATAGCCGCATTTTAGTCTCTATTTTATTACTTTACGTACTTCCAATATCCCTGTTTTAAACCCGGGCACCGGACCCTTAACCAGCAGAAGATTATCTTCGTGTTTAATATCTACAATTATTAGATTCTTAACAGTCTCTCTATCTGTCCCCATATGCCCCGGCATTTTTTTCCCTTTAATAACTTTTGCAGGCCAGGCACTGTTTCCTATGGATCCTGGTTTTCTGTGATTCCTGCTACCATGTGTTTCTGGACCACGGCTGAAACCATGTCTTTTAATTGTTCCCTGAAACCCACGTCCTTTTGAAATACCAGCTATATTTACTTTATCTCCAACAGAAAACATATCTATTGAAAGGGTAGTGCCTGATTCGATTCCTTCAGGATCATCTGTTCTGAATTCTCTTAAAACACGGAACCCTTTATCTGTTGATTTTTTCAGATGTCCAGCAATGGGCTTCTTAAGTTTTTTAACTTTTTTTTCATCAAATCCAAGCTGAAGAGCATTGTAACCATCTCTATCTTCTGTTTTAACCTGGGTAACAACACAAGGACCTGCCTGAACAACTGTGACAGGTATAAGTCTTCCATCTGCGGAAAACACATTGGTCATTCCGATTTTTTTTCCAAGTAATGCGCTCATAATTTATTCTCGTTATTGACCTATAATTTAATTTCTACATCTACACCCGGCGAAAGATCAAGCTTCATTAAGGCATCAACTGTCTGCTGGGTTGGTTCAAGAATATCCATCATTCTTTTATGCGTTCTGATTTCAAATTGTTCCCGTGATTTTTTATCAACATGGGGAGAACGCAAAACAGTAAATTTATTTATCTGTGTAGGAAGTGGTACCGGCCCTACTATTCTGGCACCCGTCTTTCTGGCAGTATCAACGATATCTACTGAGGACTGATCAAGAAGCTTGTGATCATAGGCTTTTAGCCTGATCCTGATTTTAGTTTTCAACATGATAGAATCTCTTCCTATGCTACTCTATAATTTCACCGATAACACCGGCGCCAACAGTACGTCCACCTTCACGGATTGCAAACCTGAGCTCTTTCTCCATAGCTATTGGATTTATCAGCTCTACATTTATGGTTGCAT
>JAQIBP010000154.1 GCA_027858995.1 Deltaproteobacteria bacterium
CAATAAGAAATGTTAACAAAATATTTGAATCTAACTTGGCATAGTTTTTTAATTAATTGATTTTATAAGTCTTTTTATGTGAAACAAAGATTTTTCCTTTAATAACAATCACTTTTTACAACTATTGATTTTTTCAGGGAATTTTAACATTTTAAGACAAATCTAAAATTTTTTAAAAAAATGTTTGCTTTGATTTACTCTATTTTCCTATGAATTACATCAAATTAAATAAAAATTACACCTTTTTTAAAAATCCTAATTTAACAGTGGTTTCACAATTTTATTTTATATCATTAACCTTTATGCTATAAATATTTTGATGAAACCTTTAAAAAACCTTCCAACCATTGGCATTACCATGGGAGACCCTGTGGGAATCGGTCCTGAGATACTAATTAAAGCTTTAAACGACCCCAAACTCTATAATATTTGCAAACCTGTTATAATTGGGGATTTACATGTTATTCAACAGGCTCTCAAGCTTTTAAATTTAAATCATAAAAATATCAATATTATAGATGACCCAAAACAGGGTAGATATATGTTTAATTACTTGGATATAATGAATATTTCAAATATTAATATAAACTGTTTTAAACTTTTAAAACCAAATAGTAAAACCGGCACTGCGACGCAGGAGTATATCATCAAAGGAGTCGATCTTGCATTAAAAAATCGTATTTCAGCTCTTGTAACATGTCCTATTACTAAAACAGCCTTAAAGCTTGCAGGCTCTAAATTTCATGGACATACTGAATTGCTTGCACACAGTACCGACACAAAAGATTATGCCATGATGCTGGCAGGTAAAAAGCTTAAGGTTGTTCTTGTTACCATTCACATTCCCCTATCCCATGTAGCGGCCAGTTTAACAATTAATGGTATCGTCAAAAAAATAAATCTCACCCATATCTCTTTAAAAAAACACTTTAATATTAAAAATCCGAAAATAGCTGTTGCAGGATTAAATCCCCATGCAGGAGAAGCCACCATGTTTGGTTATGAAGAAAGAAATATCATTGCCCCTGCTGTCAAACTTGCAAATAAGGAAGGGTTGACTATTGATGGGCCCCTGCCACCTGATACTGTTTTTTATCAAGCAGTCAATGGCAAATATGATGCTGTTATATGCATGTATCATGACCAGGGGCTTATTGCGTTTAAATTGATTCATTTTAAGGATGGGGTAAACACTACCCTGGGCCTGCCCATTATCAGGACATCAGTGGATCATGGTACAGCCTATGATATTGCCTGGAAGGGGATTGCAGATCCTTCAAGTCTTGTAGAGGCAATTAAGATGGCAGCATTCCAGGCCAACAACCGCCATGAGCGGTTTGAAATATAAAATTTAATATATGTATAGTGATAAAATCATAATTAAAGGCGCCCGGGAGCATAATCTTAAAAATATCAATGTTGAAATACCCAAAAATAGTTTAACTGTCATTACCGGCCTTTCAGGTTCAGGAAAATCAACCCTTGCCTTTGACACACTCTATGCTGAAGGCCAGCGAAGATATGTTGAATCGCTCTCCACCTATGCCAGACAATTCTTAGGCCAGATGGATAAACCAGATGTGGATACAATTATAGGGCTCAGCCCTGCCATATCCATTGAACAAAAAACAGCCAGCCACAACCCCAGGTCAACCGTTGGAACCATTACAGAAATTTATGACTATCTTCGACTGCTGTTTGCAAGAGTGGGCAAGTCATATTGTTATAAATGCGGAACTCCAATTTCTTCCATGTCCATTGACCAAATTATAGATCAGATTATGGAGCTTGATAAAAAGTCCAAAATTATAATTTTAGCGCCTTTAATTTCTGGACAAAAAGGATCCCATAAAAAGCTTTTCTTAAAAATAAAAAAAGATGGTTTTGCAAGGGTTAGAGTTAACAATGAAATCTATTTAATAGATGACCGTATTTCCTTGGAAAAAACCAAAAAACACTCTGTTGATGCTGTTGTGGACAGGCTTGTCATTAAAAATGGTATTGAAAAACGTCTTGCCGACTCTCTTGAACTTGCTCTCTCTCTCTCCCAGGGGCAGGTAAATATTCTTGATCTAAGCCGGGACAGAGAGATTTTTTTCAGTGAAAAAGCATCATGTGTGGAATGCAAAATCAGCTATCCTCTATTCACACCAGCATCCTTCTCTTTTAACTCGCCCCAGGGAGCCTGCCCTGAATGTGACGGTTTAGGATCCATGACTGAGTTTGATCCTGACCTGATTGTTCCTGATCAAAGAGTTTCTTTAAGGCAAGGTGCAATAATACCCTGGGAAAACAGGGATTCTGTCCAGTTTATGGAGTTTCTTGATGCGCTTGTAACTCACTATAAAGAGACTATTTACAAACCTTTTAAAGAGCTTTCCAATAAATTTCAACAGGTATTGCTCCATGGCTCAAAAAAAGAAAAAATACAATTTTATGTTGAACGAATGGGAAAAAAAATTGTTTATCAAAAAACCTTTGAGGGTGTAATCCCAAGTTTACAAAGGCGGTATCATGAAAAAGATTCCAATTATATGAGAGAAGATATAAAAAGATTTATGAATTTTAAAACCTGCTCTTTTTGTAAGGGGACAAGACTTAATAAAGCATCCAGATCAGTAAAAGTCGGGGGTAAAACTATCCATGAAATTACTTCTCTCTCCATACAAGGTGCCAATCACTATATAAATTCATTAAATCTTAAAAAAAAAGATCAAATTATTGCCGCAAGCATTATCAATGAACTAACCCAACGCTTAAATTTTTTACAAAACGTTGGTCTTGAATATCTTACTCTTGGCAGATCAGCCGCAACTCTGTCTGGTGGAGAAAGCCAGAGAATACGTCTTGCAACCCAAATCGGGTCCAAACTGACCGGAGTGCTTTATGTACTGGATGAGCCAAGTATTGGGCTTCACCAAAAGGATAATGCAAGATTGCTTAAAACCCTGATGAACCTTCGAAATATTGGCAATACTGTATTGGTGGTTGAGCATGATGAGGAGACTATTCGTTTTTGTGATTATGTAATTGATATTGGGCCGGGAGCTGGAATAAATGGTGGTGAAATTATTTTTTCAGGCACTCCTGAACAATTAATAAAAAGTAAAACTTCATTAACCGGTCTCTACCTGGCCGGTAAAAAGAGTATTCATATTCCTGAGCATAGAAGAAAAGGTTTAAAAAAATTATTAAAAATCTATAATGCAAATTCAAATAACCTTAAAAATATTGATGTCTCTTTTCCTTTGGGGTGTTTCACCTGTGTAACCGGTGTTTCAGGATCAGGAAAATCCACCCTTGTTTTATCAACTCTTTACCCAATTCTCGCAAACCACTTAAACCATTCAAAAAGAAATACAGGCAGTTATAAAAAAATTGAAGGAGTTGAATATCTGGATAAAATTGTTCATATTGATCAGTCTCCCATTGGGAAAACACCAAGAAGCAACCCTGGCACCTATACCCAGGTATTTAATCCAATAAGGCAGCTGTTTTCACAAACCCGTGAATCAAAAGCAAGAGGTTACAAACCAGGGCGATTCAGTTTTAATGTCAAAGGCGGCAGGTGTGAAGCCTGTTCAGGTGATGGTATCATTAAAATTGAAATGCATTTTCTGCCAGATGTATATGTTGTCTGCGATGTCTGCAAAGGGAAGCGATATAACAGAGAAACACTTGATGTAAAATATAAAAATAAAAATATTGCACAGGTTCTGGATATGACAATTAATCAATGTGTACAATTTTTTGAAAATATTTCATCCATCAGAACTAAATTTGAAACTCTGATTGAAGTAGGGCTTGGATATATAAAACTTGGCCAGGCTGCAACAACCCTTTCTGGAGGAGAAGCTCAAAGGATAAAACTTGCAAAAGAATTGTCTAAAAAAGGCACTGGGAAAACCATATACATATTAGATGAACCCACAACAGGGCTGCATTCAGATGATATTAAAAAATTACTGTTTGTTCTTAACAAGCTGGTAGATGCAAAAAACAGTATAGTTGTGATAGAGCACAACCTTGATGTGATTAAATGTGCAGACCACATTATTGATCTGGGGCCTGAAGGTGGTGATAAAGGCGGAGAAATAGTTGCAACTGGAACTCCTGAAGAGATAGCTCAAAATAGAAAATCATATACAGGCTATTATCTAAAAAAAATGCTGAAAAAATAAATATAAAAAGATAACGTATAAAAAAATTAAAACTCAATAGGTTTAAAACCAAGTTGTACAAAACAAAAAAAGCCCTGACCATTAATATAATGATCAGGGCTTTTTAATAAATAATCTGGCAGTGTTCTACTCTCCCACACAGTCGCCCATGCAGTACCATCGACGCTAAAGAGCTTAACTTCCGTGTTCGAGATGGTTACGGGTGGAGCCTCTTTGCTGTAACT
>JAQIBP010000095.1 GCA_027858995.1 Deltaproteobacteria bacterium
CCTTTTATTTGAAGGTAAACTACCAGAATTTTTAAATGAGTAATTTTCTGATTGCAAAAACAAGGAAACTTTTTTAAGAAATCTAAGCAGCTCTAAAAATAGGTGCTGAATAATTACCACTTTTTTATGATATTACAAGTGATTTAACTGTACATTTTTGAAAAAGCTATGGTAACCAAAAAGATTTATAGTACATCTAATACGTGTTATCTTCATTGGAATGATAGGAAGATAGGAAGGCAATGGATATAATTTTACAGGCTTGGGGAGGAGGTTTTTATCTTTTAAATAAAATCTTTTTTGCACTTGCAGAAGGTAAAAAGGAAAAAACAAAAAGACATTTAAAGATTATTGGATGGACAACCTATATATTAGGAGTTCCAGCCTGGGTAATTATTCTCATCAGCAAGCATGACTGGATGGCCGCTTCAATGGAAGCTGGTGGAATTCCTTCGATGCTATTCGGGTTATTTACTGTTTATCAGAATTCTGAATCTCCAAATAAGGTTTTTGATATTATTGCTTCATTATTTACATATATTTTCTTGATTTTTGGCGTTAGTTACAGCGTGTATGATTATGGCGGTATTATATCTGTTTCTCAGCTCCTGGAAATAGGTGTAATGATTGGTTTTCTGATAGGAAGTTACCTGCTGGCCAAAAACAATATATATGGCTGGTTATTTTTCATGCTCATGAATGGCAGTATGGCTTCATTAATGTTGATCCAGAACAAACCCTTTTTATCAGTTCAGCAATTGATTTCATTGTGTTTTGTAATATATGGTTTCACTATTGTCTTAAAATCACATCATAATAAAGGAGTATTACTTGACAGACTATTTACAGCTTGGTTCAAAAAAGATTGAAATTCAATGGCATCAAGGTGCGCAAAAAGAATTTCCGGTTCTTATATTTCTCCATGAAGGTCTTGGATGCACCAGAATGTGGAAAGACTTTCCAAAAAAACTTTCACGGATGACAGGCTGCTCTACCCTTGTTTTTTCAAGATTTGGATATGGTAAATCTGATCTCTCTCCTCTGCCCTGGAAAATCAATTTCATGCATGAACAGGCATTAAAAATACTGCCTGAAATTATCAAAAAAACACAAATCAAACAATATATACTCATTGGACATTCAGACGGGGGCTCTATCGGGGCCATTTTTGCAGGCAGTCCCAATATCAAAGAGAGAGATGGATTAAAAGGCTTGATCACTGAAGCTGCCCATGTTTTTTGTGAACAGGTTACCGTGGATTGCATACAGCAGGCAAAAATGAATTATGAACACCATAATTTAAGACAAGGCCTTGAAAAATATCATGGAGACAACACTGAAAATGCATTCAGGGGGTGGAATGATGTATGGTTAAACCCACAATTCATTCACTGGAATATTGAAAAATATTTAAACAAAATTAGAGTGCCCATGATTGCCATCCAGGGGAAGGATGATCAATATGGAACGAAAAAACAGATAGAATCCATAAGAAACCATGTAAATGACATTGAAACTCATCTGCTTGATAATTGCAGACACTCTCCACACAATGACCAGCCAAAAATTGTATTAAACCTCATGAGTCAATTCATTCATAAAATTATTACAGAATCATAAAAAAACATTATTCAAGAAGAGGTTTGCCTTTGGATATTTGCCATAGGTGTTTTATTTTACCCGTTCCATGATGTTTGCCTTTAACCAAGAGAACCTTTTGTGTTTGGCATGATAAATTGTTGAACAGAAGAACAGATTTAGAAAGAGGGAAATACCGCACAAGTGATGATGATATGCGAGTAGTTGATTATTTTTCAAATCTCGTGTCGAATTTCAACGGTAGTGGTTTCTCTATTTTTATATCATTAAAATCTGGATGTTTAATATTAATCAGATAATTATATCCATCCGACATCAATACGCTGGGAACTTTTAAAACAGCTGACTGGCACTCGTTTATCCATTGACCTCCAATAGTTTGAGCAATTTTTGAAACTGGTCTTGCATCCCAACCGTCAATTAAAGAAACTTCTGTGAGTAATTCAGAGTCAAAGGTTGCAGTTATATAAATATACTCTGCAAGCAGTTTATATGATGGAAGATGTATAAATATTTCAAGAGAACATAAAGCCAATGAATTGGAGGTATATACAAGGGGTACTCCTTTGTTGTTCCATCGCCCACCATAAAGCCTCGCTCCTTCACCATCAAATGCCGAATCCAGGTATTTTGCTTTTACTACCCGATACGAAACAATGTTCATTAAGAAAACACTCCGTGTTCAATACGCCCTAACAAATCTTCAACTTCTCTTGCTCCAATTTCTGTTGCAGCGTATTCTAGGGGAGATACATCTCCCAACCCATAAGCATCTTCCTTCAACCATTTGCGGGCAAGATCAACATCATCAAAGACTTCAAGCGCTTTGGCAAAAAGTCTTTGAATCCGGTAAAGCCTTTCAGATTCTACAAATGAAAATTTTCCCTTTCTTTTTCTGATTGACAAAGTGCTTTTTGGAATTCTTATATACTTTGCCAAATCTTTATCTGGCACGCCTAAATTGTCACGCAGTGTTTGAAATTTAGAAATTGGCAAACCATTTTCTATAGTTTTAATTATTTGGGGAAGATTTAACTCTGGTTCAATAAAATTTAATGATGGCATTTTTAAACTCCTTATAAAGTCCAACTCTGAACTTAAAATATTACAAAAATAGTCTTATGTCAAATCAACAGATATTTATTGTTTTGGGAAAAAAATTCAAATTAGGTAGGCTCAACCTATTTTTTGTTTTACAAAGCGAAATCCAAAATCAAATCTCCTTAAATTAGGAGAACATGGGGACTTAATATATCACTTTATATATCTAGTATAAAGGTTTAACAATCTCTCTTATTCTGCCTGATTGTACTGCTTCAAAAAATTCATCACCAAGTTTTCGATTTTTTTTAACAACGATTTCCCAATAGTCCATGCGTTCTCTATCTTTTCCTTTAAAAGTCATAAAATCTTTTCTGTCAGGTATTTTTTCAAAGGGAAGAGTTTGCACAAAACTCTCTGACGGAGCAATAAGCACAACATTTTTCATATTATCATGATCAGGTTTCCGATTTAATTTCTTATCAAACCAGCCCGGAGTTATTTTTTTATAAAAATGAGGATATAATACAAGGCCGTCATTATTTGGTAAAAAAGGTATATCAAGGTGATAATCAATAATACCGCCATCCCGAAAAACTCCTGGCACGCCATTAATGTCTGAAACACCTTGCATAACAACTGGCACTGACCCGGAAGATAACAATGCCTGCTTAAAATTTAATTGTGTAAGACCATATATATTAATGGGGAACTGATTCATGGTTGCAAATGGAGGCAAAGCATCTGTATTGCAGAAAAGTGCTCTCTCAAGAAAATATCCAAGAGAATTACGACTGAATATATTCATCCCGGCTGCAAGGCCGAGGCCAAGCCATAAAAGTGGTGTAATTTCATTTTTAAGAAAGCCTTTACATTTACAGGATAAAAAGCTGAACCTTAAAAAAGGGTGGTTCAGAATATCATCTATGTCACTGTCACCAATATAGGCATCAATAATTTTTTCTGCTTCCAGAAGAATATCTTTTTTTGCAGGTTGGAGTTCATAATGCTGCTCAATATATTTTCTCTCCAGTATCCCAATTGCCTTAAGTGGATCCTTTTGACAAAAAGCAGCCATTCGAAAAGCACCAATTGATGTTCCGATAAGATAAAGAGGATCTGCTCTATCTTTGAATAGAGATATCAATACCCTGTCAATCCCGGTTAACACAAGAAATTTGGCAGAACCTGAAGCACCGGCAATAACTTTTACCCTGGATATATCCAAACCCTCATCCCTGATTATTTCAATGGCTTTATGCCCTGCAAGTATGGATATATTATCAAACATGATACTTTATATCAGTAGTTTTACTGTTTTTCTTATCTTCTTTATTAAACATACTCTTTCTCCTGTATTTTTCAGCCTGATAAAATACCATGTCCCTTTCTAAAAACCAATATTTAAAAAGAGATTGGAAAAACAACTATAGAAGGGGAGTTACAAATTGCAATTGAATCTCATTGACAAAGAAGGCAATGTTTGAAATAAAACTTACATTAAAATCATACTCTATGTTAAGGAACCAAATTGTGACCGGGATAAATGAAATTCTTGTTTTAGTACTGCTGATAGCCTGTATCTTGATTTTACCAAGACTATTTAAAAAAGACTCTGCTAAAAAGGTCTCTGCTTCAAAAAAAATTAAAAACCTTTCTGCAAAAATACGATTTAGTATTGTATTAACTCTGGCCTACCTCATAATCGCGGCTCTTTATCTGAAACCATGGGAAAATAATCCTATTGTTTATCTCTCCTATGGAGTTGTTCCTGTGTTTCTTACCTGGGCTATTGCCTGGATCGTGACAGGAAAAAAGAACAAGCGTTAACGTTTAAGCCTGTTAAATATTTCTATTGATCACTCTCCT
>JAQIBP010000102.1 GCA_027858995.1 Deltaproteobacteria bacterium
CCTTTTATTTGAAGGTAAACTACCAGAATTTTTAAATGAGTAATTTTCTGATTGCAAAAACAAGGAAACTTTTTTAAGAAATCTAAGCAGCTCTAAAAATAGGTGCTGAATAATTACCAAGATTTTAGCATTACATGCACGAAAACTTCCAGATGACTGGGAGGAAAAATATAAAATAAGACCCGTTTTGCTGGAAACATTTGTACAAAAAGATCGTTTTAAGGGCACATGTTACAAGGCTGCTAACTGGCTTAATGTTGGACAAACTAAAGGCAGGGAGAAGCTTGGTCCACCAGGAAAAATAAGTGTTCCAATTAAGGATGTTTGGTTATACCCACTCAATAAGCATTTTAAATCGTTGTTGAAAAAATAATCACTGAAGTGCTTGACCGAATATTTACGATGAATTGTTTACTCAATGAACATTATTCGATATATTACAATATGCTTTTTATTGATTCACATTGCCATCTGCATGACTCAAGGATAATTTTTGATATTCCATGGCTGGAGGATCGTGCAAGGATCGCAAATGTTAAATATATGGTGTCCTGTGCAACCATGGAAGATAATTTTGAATTAACAGCACAACTGTCAAAGGATTTCCCCTCTATTCTGCCTTGTTTTGGAGTGCATCCCTGGTTTATTGATACTATATCAGGACAATGGAAAAAAAATCTGCAAGTTTATCTTCAAACCTATCCATCTTGTATTGGTGAGACCGGTCTTGATTTTACTGATAAAACCTGTGACAGAGAGAAGCAGATCAAGGTTTTTGAGCACCACCTCATGCTGGCAAGAGAATTGAAACGCCCAATCAATATTCACATAAGAAAAGCATGGGATACTTTTATTCACATCCTTAAAAAATTTGGTAAGTTAAAAGTGCCTGGTATGATACACTCCTATTCAGGCTCAGCAGATATGATCCCTGTTTTTGAAAAATATGGTTTTTATATCTCTTTTTCAGGGTCTGTTACAAATCCAGATGCAAAAAAAGTTATCAATGCATTAAAAAAAGTTTCAAAGAGTCGTTTTGTTCTTGAAACAGACAGCCCGGATATTTATCCCTACCTGCCCGAATCCAATTCACATTCCAAACTCAATGAACCAGCGAACCTTCCAGCCATTGCACAAATTGCATCAGCCAGGATTGGGATGGAGTTTAAAGAATTTTCAGAACATGCTTTTCAGAACAGTTTGTATCTTTTCAATCCCATATTGAAGGAGAGAGAGGAAAAATAATGGATTTATTTGCAAGAACCACCCAGCTTCTCGGGGCAGTAAATATGGAAAAGATAAAAAAAGCAAAAGTGGCTGTCTTCGGTCTGGGTGCAGTAGGATCATTTGCAATAGAAGCTCTTGCCCGTACCGGTGTCAGCAATTTGATTCTTATTGATTTTGACACAATTGATGCATCAAATATAAACAGACAGCTGTTTGCATTAAATTCTACCATTGGCAGAAAAAAAGCCGATCTTGCCTTAGGGCGCATAAAAGATATTAATCCTGGGTGTAATATAAAAATTTATAATTCATTTATTAATGCCGAAAGCCTTAGAGATCTCCTGCATGAAGATATTGATGTAGTGGTGGATGCCATAGATGGTTTGAACTCAAAAGTAAATCTTATTGTTGAAGCAAAAAAAATGAATCTTGAAGTTGTTTCCAGTATGGGAGCCGCCGGCAGGACTGATATCTCAATGATAAGAACAGGAGACATCAGTGAAACTCAAGTCTGCCCTCTTGCAAGGGTGGTAAGGCAGCGGCTTCACAGGCGTGGCATTTATAAGGGGATAAGAGCTGTATATTCCATTGAAAAGCCTTTAAATAAACAGCCCTATTATGCTGAAGATGCTGTGGATCCACTGTCCGATCATGGCAGGTCAAGACCTCCCATTGGAAGTGTATCCTGGATCCCTGGTGTTTTCGGATTGACAATGGCAAGCGAAGCAATAAATATCATAACTCTTTAAATTTAGATAGCATTCAAAAATATTTGGTTAATCTTTCTAATCTAAGTAAGTTTTAAAATTTCTTTACAGTCTCAATATATATTGATACAAATTTAATAGTAAAAAATAATTAATAAGGCAAAATAGGGATATGGAAATTATAAATAATTTTTTGGTTGGGGATTGTGAGGAAAAATTAAAAAAGCTCCCTGACAATTCAATAGATTTAATATTTACATCTCCGCCATACGCTGATCAAAGAAAAAAAACTTATGGAGGAATTCATCCTGATAATTATGTTGAGTGGTTTTTACCCAAATCAGAACAGCTATTAAGAGTTTTGAAGCCAACAGGAACTTTTGTATTAAATATAAAAGAAAAAGTAATTAATTGTGAACGAAGCACTTATGTAATGGAACTTATCCTTGCCATGAAAAAGCAGGGTTGGCTGTGGACAGAAGAATTTATTTGGCATAAAAAAAATTGTTACCCTGGTAAATGGCCTAATCGGTTTAGAGATGCATGGGAAAGGCTGCTACAATTTAATAAGCAAAAAAAATTTAATATGTATCAAGAAGAAGTGATGGTGCCGATGGGGGAGTGGGCTAAAATAAGATTAAATAATTTAAGCGCTACAGACAAACGTAGAGATGAATCAAAAGTGGGAAGCGGTTTTGGGAAAAATATTTCAAATTGGTCTCAAAGAGATAAAGCATACCCAGCCAATGTGTTACATATGGCAACCGAATGTAATAATAAAAATCACAGTGCTGCATTTCCTGAAAGTTTGCCCGAGTGGTTTATCAAACTATTCACAAAAGAAGGTGATACTGTTCTTGACCCATTCATGGGTTCAGGCACAACAAACATAGTTGCAAATAGAATGAGAAGAAATTCTATAGGTATTGAAATTTTGCCAGAGTATTATGAAGCCGTGAAGAAGCAGATATCTCCAGTTGAATTATATTTATTTGAAGAGCAGGAAGAATATGAAAGCACTTGATTTAAAAGATGTTACAAGATATTTTGAAAAAAATATTAGCACTTTCCATCAAAAAAGGATTTCAAGTCTTGATTCCTTAAAGCTTGCCCGAATTCTCAAAAGAAAGAACCCTTATTTGTTTAAAGCAAAAAACGTCCTTACTGCCGAAGAAATAGTAAGAGGTTTTGTTGATGCACATATTTCTTCCAATGAAGAACCTTTTTTTGGAGATTGGTTAGAAGGATTGGCAATATTTATTAATAAAAAGGTTTATGGCGGTTGGAAATCAGGAATAAAAGGGGTTGATTTAGAATTTGATAAGAGAGGAACAAGATACATTGTTAATATTAAATCAGGTCCTAATTGGGGTAATAGCAGCCAAATTGCTAAAATGATTGCTGACTTCAAAACCGCTCAACAAACTTTAAGAACAAGTAATTCTAAAGTAAATATTATTAGTGTCAATGGCTGTTGTTATGGAATAGATGTAATAGGTCAACTATTTTTCAAAAAAAATCAAGAAAAAAGGGTAACACTCTTTCCAGTTGATTTCAGATTTAAAAACCCTGTTACATACTCCCAAATTTTATTTTTTTGTTCCATGTTCAATTGAGTCATTTCAATTAGACTCTTTTCAAACTTTTTTCTTAATGCACCAACATATTTTGTAGAGCTGATTAATTCATTTATCCACTCTTTTGCTCTTCTGAGAGAAACAGCTTTTAAATATTTGGCTGGGGCTTTTACTGCACTTGACAATATATTTAAAACATCTTGAACTGTTGAAGGTGCTCTCTGTTTTTGCTCTTGCTGAACCTTTATCTGCTCTTTGAGCTGATTGTAATTGTATCTCTCCTGACATTGTCTTTTGTATGCCTGATCATCCAGATCCTGCTGCACACGTTTGAGAATACCAAAAAAATATGGCAGGCTTAATCTCTCTTTTTTTCTGTTAACTGCCTTTACAAACACTTTCTCTGATTCAAGAATGGCTTCCATATTATAAAAGGTTATTGTTTTCCTGGCCCTGGCAATGGCAGCTGCATCAGCTTCAATTTTCATGTTGGTAAACAAACAGTACAAAATATCAAGTTTTGCCTGGTCATCGCCAGTGGCATTTTTCATATTTATTTTGTTTTGTAATTTATCTTTGACCTGGTCACGATTTTTGTCAGATACTTGAATTGTCATGCATTCTGCTGGTGTTTTCAACTGGTTGGTCAATGGTAATCTATTTCTCATTTTTATATAAACAGAAATAATGGTTTGTAAAACACTCTTTGCCAGGGCTCTATGTGATGAAGTATCAATATGAATGGAGCCAATAACTTGTTTAAGCTGACTGAAAGCACCTTCAATGGTTCCATTCCCTTTTGGGTTTGCAGGTCCTGATGGAACAGATTTTATATTTTTTGAATCAAGAAAATTCAAGCTGGAAGCACTAATATTTGCTGTTCCACTGTCAGTAACCAGACCAATTGGAGTGCCCCATTCCCTGCAATGGGCTTTCAGTACCTTGATAAATTCCTCTGAGGTTTCCTGATCAGCAATGCTAAAGGCTGTATGGGCAAATGTGTTTGTATCCACTGCCATCTCCAGGTTCAGTTTGATAACCTGACCATCTATATATATTTTTACTTCACTCCCATCAATACTGACAAGACCATTGGGTATTTCCTGGCGTAGTCTCTGATAAAAAACAGGCCGTTTTCTACGTGTTTCAGGTGATCTTAGATTGTTGGCAGTCAAAATATCTCCCACTGTTTTACTGCTTAAAGTAATTTTCTTTGCTTCTGCCAGCATACGGGTAAAAGTCTTTAAGCGTATCCGGTTCTTTTTTGTCTGATAATTACGGGCTGTTTCAATAATAGTTTTGACAGTATCTATTGTCACCTTGCCAGTCTTGCCTCTTTTATCTGGAATAATTATGGAATTCATATTATCATCAAACCCTTTATCCCAACTGTTCAGCGTACTCATTGGTATCATCGCGGCAAATGATGCTTCTTTAAGAGTGCAGGTGTTATACCTGTAAAATTTCACTGCTTTCTTTTTCTCTTCTGAGGTATATCTTTTTTTTTACGTGTGACCTTCAGGTTATCCATGCCATGAATTTCCATGGCAAGCCGCAACCCTTCAATTTCAAATTTAAGCCTGGATTGCTCCTGCAGATTTTTCTGATGGTCAACTTTCATATGAACAAGTTTTTGAAACTCTTCCTCTTTTTTCTTGTTGGACTTCTGCTCTTCTTTTACCCATTGGTAACCGGTTTTTCTGGATATACCTGCCTGCTGGCAAATCTCTTTTACATTTAGTTTAATACCCTTTTCTCTGACAAGCTGAGAGGCTTTAATCAGTGTGTTGACTTCATCATGGGTTAATTTTTCTTTCAAGACAATCCTCCTGTCAGTTGTATAGGTTTTCCCATAAGATAAAAAGCAAGTTCTCCATGGGAACCAAGTACAAGATTTAAAATACTTCGCTCTATACCAAAGTTGGAATATGGATTTTTCTTTGTAATGTCAACATCCTGATTTAAATTTGATAATATCTGTTCTGCCTGCCCATGAAAACGTTCGGCAGGAACCAGCATTCCTCCAATCCCCTGGTGGGTACGATGGTAATTATAATTGTGAACCCATTTCTCAACAGCTGTTTTTGCTTCCTGTAGTGTTAAAAAGAGGTGGGTCTTTAAAAGTTCATATTTTATGTTTTTATTACACGCTTCAACTTTGCCAAGAGTTTGTGGATGATGAGCACTTGCATGGGTATGTTCAATCCTTTCCATCTCAAGATATTTTTCAAACCGGTTAATACCATGCCAAGAGTAAAACACAAATCCCCGGTCTGTAAGCAGCTCTTCCATCTTTCCATATCTGCTTACAGCATTTTGAATAACTTTGATAACTTCATCCATTGAGGTTTTTTCAAGCAGATTCCATCCAAGGATGAAACGTGAATAATCATCAAGTAAAATAATGACATAGACCTTGAGCTTATTAATATAAAATTCAAGAATATCCATCTGTGCAAGCTCAAGAGGCCTCGATGCTTCAAAGCGTGTACCATTTTTAGGTTTCGATTTCTTGTTTTTCACTTGATACCCATTGGCTTTCATGATTTTTCTTACTGATGTTGTGGATATGGTAATCATCTGACGTCGCAGTTGATTTCTGACCTGCCCTGGCCCAAATCCTGGATTATTTTCCCACTCTTGTAATACTGCTTTCTCTTTTTCTTTACTGATTTGTTTAATACCACGACCTGGCTTTGATACTTGATATACAAGAAATGCTTCTTCACCTATGGCTTCAAACTGCTTGCGCCAGTCATATACTGTTGTGTAATGTACTCCTGCCACTTTGGCCACATCCTTTACAGTAGTTTTCTTAGCACTTTTTAAAACTGCTGCCTTTTGCTGCTGGGTAAAATTTGTCTTTGCCATAACACTTTCTCCTTTTTAAAATTTTGGAAAAGTGTTACCTTTTTTTAACTGATTTTGTTTGATTTCTTACTATCACAAACAAATAGATAATAATCCAGATAAAGGAAATTATTTTAAGTATTGTGGGCAAAGTTTTTGGGAATTTATATCAGGCAATATTGATTTGTACATAAAGATTATTGAACCATTGGGGCATAAAGCAAAAGAGAGGAATGATGAGTTTTTTCGATCCTATTCCCAGATGATAAATAAATTTACATTAGAATTTGGCAAAAAATTCTGTGATAAAAATGGTGCTATTGCCTGGGAAAAACTTGTAAAGTTTAACTCTTCAACTCAGGTTCAAGATGAACCATGACATCAATTATTTTCGGGTCTTTTGCAATTAAAATTGTTTTTACCTCTTCGGAAATGTCATGACCTTCAATAACAGACATGGTTCCGTTGACCTCAAGATGAAGATCAATATAGATACAGTTTGCAAGTTTTCTGGTTCTCAGTTTATGAACCCCTTTTACATTGTGTATGTTTAATACGGTTTTTTGAAAGCTTGTGATTTTATCTTGTGAAATACCACTGTCAAGAAGGTCATTAATACTGGTAAAAAGGATTTCTAATCCAACTTTAATGATAAAAGCAGATACAACAATGGCACCAATATGGTCAAGAAAAATTAAGTTTGGATTAATCAAAGATGCAAACACTGCAATTAATACCGGGATGGATGATAAAGCATCTGTTCTGTGGTGCCAGGCATTTGCCTTGACTGAAGATGAGTTTGTTTCAATACCAACTTTATAAGTGATTTGAAATAAAATTTCTTTTATTACAATGGAAATTAAAGGACCTGTAACAGCTATCCAGCTCAATACGGCTTTATTCTGATGCTGGCTTTGATCTATTTGCAATAAGGATACAATGCCGTTATAGCCAATAAACCCTGCTACAAAAAGCAGGATTAATCCAATAATGATTGTGGCAAAAGACTCTATTTTCTGGTGACCATAGGGGTGAGATGCATCAGGAGGAGCTGTCCAGTATTTCACCCCGAACAGGATTACAAAATCTGAAGATGTATCAGAAAAGCTGTGCAGGGCATCTGCAACAACGGCCTGACTGTTGCCAATGATGCCGATAATAAACTTTATGATGGAAAGAGCAATATTTACCAAAAGGCTGACCCAGGTAATCTTTTGAATTCGAGCTTTTTTATTCATTCAAAATCCCCCACAGACAGCTTTACCTCACTTTTCAGCATTTTTTGTTTTTGAATAAAAAGCAAAAAATCAAGATACCTGTCAGTCAAGCTTTTTATTCTTCATCTCTTAGAACCCGCCTTAAAACCTTGCCTATATTTGATACAGGAATTTCATCCCTGAATTCAATGCTTCTCGGACGTTTGTAACCTGCCATATTTTCTTTACAAAAGGCAGTAATCTCTTCCCGGGTTGCAGTTTCACCCTCTTTTAATTTAATAAAAGCTTTTACTTTTTCTCCGCTTTTATCATCAGGAACGCCTATAACAGCAGCAAGCTCAACCTTGGGATTGGTATACAGGATATCCTCCACATCCCTTGGATATACATTAAAACCGCCAACAATGATCATATCTTTTTTTCGGTCTGTGATGGTGATATAGCCATCATTATCAATATTTCCAATATCACCTGTTAGAAAATATCGGTTGCCGTCAATAAATACAAATGCTTCATCGTTTGCATCAGGTTTGTTCCAATAACCCTTCATCACCTGGGGACCGCAAATGGCTACTTCACCATCTTCACCCCGGGGCATCTCTTTTTCAGGATTTCCAAGATCAAGAATTTTTATATCAGTTCCTGGCAGGGGAAAACCAATGGAGCCAATTTTCCGGGTTTCCTTAAAAGAGGGATTGATACAGGCAGCAGGTGCGGTTTCCGTAAGCCCGTATGCTTCAAAAATAATAGAGCCTGTTTTATCTTCAAATTGCCGGCATACTTCCGGAGGCAGGGGAGCACCGCCTGAAAGGCATCCCATAATTGATGAAATATCAAATTTGTCTAAAAGAGCATGGTTTGTAAAAGCAACAAATATGGTTGGGACAGCTGTGATAAAAGTTGGTCTGTATTTTTGTACAGCTTCCAGAACTGCTGTGAATGGTGGATTGCCAGCCCTGGGATCCGGGATGCAGATCAGCTTGCTGCCTGACAGGATTGAAAAAAGCAGTGCACTCGTGATACCAAAACTGTGATACCAGGGTAAGACACCAAGATATGTATGATATCCTCCATGTCTCATTTTTTCTGCTTTTTGCCCATCTTCATGAACCAGTCTGAAATACTCTTCACAGGCTTCAAGATTGTAAGTGAAATTTGCGTGTGACAGTTCTGCTCCTTTGGGGACACCTGTGGTGCCTCCTGTATAGAGCATGACGGCTGTATCCTCATCAGGGTTGAAATAAATGGAGGGTGGATTTGGGCTGGACATGGCAACAATATCATCAAACATTAAATGCCCGGGTTCATGGGAGGCTGCTTTGGGTATTTTATTTAAAATTCCTCCAATAAATGCTTTGATTTTTGGAAGGTATGATTTGATATTGCAGATAATTACAGATTCAACCTCTGTATCTTTTATTGCCTCAACCGTGTTCGGGTATAACAGAGGGTGATCCATGCAAAATACCATTTTTGATTCAGAATCTTTGAGCTGGTAGTTCAGTTCCGAAGGTGTATATGAAGGATTGCAGTTTACTGCCACAGCACCGGATTTAAGAATACCAAAGAGGACTTCAGGAAAGTGGGGTATGTTGGGAAGGAAAATAGCAACCTTATCTCCTTTTTTAATACCCTTGCCTGCAAGAAAATTTGCAATTCTGTCGGCAGTATCTTTGACCTGGGTATAGGTTCTAAAAGCACCATTAAATATGGTATATACATTATCTGGATACTTTTCAGCCGTGTTATCGAGAATCTGGGGCAGTGGATAGTGGTAATTGGTTACATTGTGTGCAACACCTTCGGGCCAAAAGGGAGTTTCCCATCTTTGATCACTCATTTTGCGACCTCCTTTATTGATAAAGTGTCTTTCAAAAATTAATCATGTATCTTATGTTTTTTTTGCTGATATAATTAAGCTATATTATTCAAATTTTTTAGTCAAAATGTTTTTAAAATATCTAAGGGTCTGGGCAAAAATCCGGCGCAGTATTATAATACTTATTTTATTTGAGACACTACAATCAAAAAAGGGACTGTTCATATGATATCAGTTCAGATATAATGATTTTGCATATTGATAAAGTAAGGATGTAATGATAAAGGATGGATTAAAAATAAAGGAGATATCAGTTACAATGAAAAAAAATTATCAATGCTTTTTGATCATATTGTTATGGATTGTGTTTTTTGCCTGCCCTCTGCTTGCCAGAGATAATTATGTTACAGAAATTACAAGTATTACCATGCGTACAGGTTCAGGACTTGAACACAAAGTTATTGCCATGTTGAAATCCGGTAGCAAACTGGAAATTATTGAATATCAAAAAGATTGGTCACAGGTTAGGACAGATAGCGGGCAAACCGGATGGGTTTTATCAAGGTTTTTAACTGAAAAGATACCAGACGTTCTTTTAGTGGATAAATTCAGCAAAGAAAATTTAAATTTAATATCAAAATTAAAAGGAGTGGAACAGGAGAACAAAAAACTGATAAATGAAAATGTAAGACTGGCTCAGGTGGAGGAAAAATATAGTGAATTAAAACAAAAATCAGCATACTTTCTAAAACTTGACGCAGAATATAAAAAAATATCAGAGCAGTCTGAAACACAGAAAAATCAGATCAAAGAGTTGGAAAACAGTTTAAACAGTGATGAGAAATTGTGGTTCCTCAGTGGCGGCGGTGTGTTTATTGTTGGGCTCTGTTTTGGTTTAAGTATGCGTAAAAAGAAAAAAAGCAGTTTGTTATGATAAAAAAATCAGATTTTTTGATTATTGGAAGTGGTATTGCAGGCTTAAGTTATGCCCTGAAAGTGGCCAAATTTGGCAAAGTTATCATAATTACAAAAAAAAAAATTCAGCAATCTAATACAGCTTTGGCCCAGGGTGGTGTGGCAAGCGTATTCAGTAAGATTGATTCCTTTGACCTGCATGTAAGGGACACGCTTGCAGCAGGAGACGGGCTTTGTAATAAAGATGTTGCAAAAATGGTGGTGGAGGACGGACCCAAAAGGATTAAGGAACTTGTAGAACAGGGAGCAGATTTTAATAAACAAAGCAGTGATGAATATGATTTTGCCCTTGGTCAGGAGGGGGGACACTCTGCAAAAAGAATTGTTTATGCCCATGATCTGACAGGTAAAGAGATTGAAGATACTCTGGTAAAAAATGTTGAAAACAATGCCAATATAACTATTCTTGAAGATCATATTGCTGTTGATTTAATAACTTTTTCCAGCAGTATTCGAAGCGGGCTTATTGTGACAGAACAGGAAAAATATTGCTGCGGGGCATATGTTTTAAATAAAAGAACCGGTGAGATTGAAACTTTTTATTGTGCAATTACCCTTCTTGCCACAGGCGGGGCAGGAAAAGTATATCTTTATACATCCAACCCTGATATTGCAACAGGCGACGGTATTGCCATGGCCTATCGTGCAGGAGCATTAGTTGCAAATCTTGAATTTGTACAATTCCATCCCACCTGTCTCTATCACCCAAAAGCAAAAAATTTCCTTATTTCAGAAGCAGTAAGAGGGGAAGGTGCTTTTCTAATAGATACAAAGGGCAGGCGGTTCATGCATAAATATACCAAAGACCTGGAGCTTGCCTGCAGGGATGTTGTGGCAAGAGCCATTGACAACGAGCTTAAAAAGACCGGGGCTGATTGTGTTTTCCTTGATATTACCCATAAAGATTCTAAGTTTATTAAAAAAAGGTTTCCAAATATTTATGCAAGGTGCCTTGAATATGGAATTGATATAACAAAAGACCCTATTCCAGTTGTGCCGGCAGCACATTACATTTGTGGAGGAGTTGCTACGGATCTCAATGGAAAAACCGATATCCAAAGGCTCTATGCCGTTGGAGAAACAGCATGCACAGGGTTCCACGGTGCTAACAGGCTTGCCTCCAATTCTCTTCTTGAAGCATTGGTCTATTCCAATAAAGCATATGAATCTTCAATTAAAGATTTTCAGAAAATTTCCAGTATAAATGACATCACTCTTGATCAGTGGGATACAGCCAATACAATAGACAGTGATGAAGCCATTGTCGTTTCCCATAACTGGGATGAAATCCGGCGCTTGATGTGGAACTATGTAGGTATTGTCAGGTCAGACAAGCGCCTGCAGAGGGCATTAAGAAGAATCCAGAATATTCAGAAAGAGATTAATGAGTATTATTGGGATTTCAAGGTGACTTCGGATCTGATCGAGTTGCGAAACGTTGCCATCATAGCACAGTTGATCATTGAATCAGCTTTAATGAGAAAAGAGAGCAGAGGTCTGCATTACAATATTGAATATCCTGAAAAAGATGATCAGAACTGGCTGAAACAGACCACATTTAAAAAACCCGCCTATAAAGATTAAAACAAAATTTAACACTCTTTAAAAGTCTATCATCGTTGACAACCTGAATTTGTGATTTACTTTAGGAAATTACCAGATGAATTGGTAAATTTAAAAACAATTTATGATTATTGAATTACTGGAACCTGTATGACTCAAAAACGTGATTATTATGAAATACTCGGTGTTGCAAAAAATGCTGCAAAGCCGGAATTGAAAAAAGCATATCGAAAACTTGCCATTAAGTATCATCCTGATAAGAATCCAGGTAATAAGGAAGCTGAAAATCAATTTAAAGAAGCCTCTGAAGCCTATTCTGTATTAAATGATGATAACAAGCGTGGAATTTATGACCAGTTCGGGCATAGAGGGATTGAAGGGGCAGGGCATTCCGGGCCAAGCGGATTTGAGGATATTTTTTCAAGCTTTGGTGATATTTTTGAAGATTTTTTTGGTTTTGGCGGCGGTAGTCGTGGCAGAAGAGTGCAAAGAGGTTCAGATCTTCGATATGATCTTACCATAGATTTTATGGAGGCTACCTTTGGTACTGAAAAAACAGTCTCCATTCCCAAATTAGATACATGTGAAGAGTGCCAGGGTTCAGGAAGTGCAGAAGGCTCAGGTTCTGAGACTTGTTCACACTGCCGTGGTACAGGACAGTTTATTCAAAATCAGGGCTTTTTCAAGGTAAAAACTACCTGCCCCTATTGTCAAGGCCAGGGAACCATTATTTCAAATCCATGTAGAAAATGCAGGGGAGCAGGAAAGGTAGAGATAACCAGAAAAGTCCTGGTAAAGATTCCGGCAGGAGTGGATTCAGGGTCAAAGCTGCGTTTGACCGGTGAAGGAGAATCTGCCCCAATACCCCAGGGAACTGCAGGCGATCTTTATGTTATAATCAATGTTAAACCCCATAAATTTTTCCAGCGAGATGGCACAGATGTCATCTGTGCAATAGATATTTCTTTTGTACAGGCAGCCCTTGGTGCGCAGATAACCATTCCCACCCTTGTTGGCGAAGAACAACTGACAATTCCAAAGGCTACCCAGTATGGGGATGTTTTCCAGATGAGAGGTCAGGGTATAGCTTCCCTGAGGACCCATCGACGGGGTGATCAGATTATAAAGGTTATAGTAAAAACACCAACCAAATTGAACAAAAAACAGATAGATTTATTAAAACAGTTTGACAAACTTGATTCAAATAAAATATCTAACAAATTGAAAAACCTTTTCAAAAATCTTTAAGGGATAGGATAATGTTTGAACTTAAAGTAAAAACCCGTTTTGCAGGAGCCCATCAATTAACCATGGTGGGAGAAAAATGTGAAAATCTCCATGGGCATAACTGGCATATTGAAGTATGTGTCCAGGGAGAAAAATTAAATTCAGCAGGTGTCCTTGCTGACTTTGGTGATATCAAAAAAGCTGTAAAAGAGGTTGTTAAAGGTCATCTGGATCATAAATTTTTAAATGACCTTGAGATATTTGAAAATATGCAGCCAACCTCGGAGCGTATTGCTGTATATATTGCACAAAAAGTCCAGACCATTCTGGATCATGAGAAAACCAAAGGTATAAAAGTATCAAAAGTCATGGCCTGGGAATCAGATGATGCCTGTGCCACATACTTTCAATAATATCTGGATAGTTGCTTATAAGGTGTTCCTTTTGACCCGTTCCAGGATATTTACCTTCCGGTCGCTGGGTTGGACATTACAACAATCACTAAGATTCGTTCCACTAACCGTCAAAACTGGTACCTTACAGAATGATTGATGTTGTGAATTTGTGAGAGCTTTTCAAAGGTACTCACACAGAGTCATTACTCAATCATTCTGGGGTAAACAGTTTCAATTTTT
>JAQIBP010000130.1 GCA_027858995.1 Deltaproteobacteria bacterium
TTCTTTCAAATTACACATTTAAGAAACGGTTTGTAAAAATATTGCCCAATGGTGATACCCAGGGTGGTTTCACCAGGATGATCATTTCTCTGATTGATTTTTCTTTTATCCGGTCTTTGGCTGCTTCGTGCTACAGCATTAAGAGTCCGCCTGCCTACGATCCTGTATCTCTTTTTTTGCTTGAGCTGTTCAGATACATTGACAGGCATCAAAATATGGATAAATTTCTTGAAGTTCTGCGGGATAAAGATCGAGGACGGGCTTATCGCAAATATACTGGGCTTTTTGACTCTATCCCCACCAAGGGAACCTTTTCTAATTTCAAGGCCAGACTTGGTGTCGAACTGTACAATGAAATCTTTCATATTCTTGTTGATATTTTTTAGTTTCTGACCTTCAGGTTATTGAAAATGTGACTACGGCTTTGATCTATATTCAGAATGCCTGACCAAACCGGTTTTTTAGCGGTAGTATTAAACATCCTCGGTTTGGTAAATAGCTCCGCCTTGTAAGTTACATGTACGGATCCTGTGATTTTGTAGAATTTAATAAATTTACCTTAAATGATATAGAATGGGGAAATACTTTTTGTCAAGCTGGATTATGCTTTAATAAATTTTATTTGTTTTGTCTTCATTTGTTTTATATGCTGGTTTTCATAAACCTGTATAAGGGGGAGAAGATATGATTATTCAAAGTATTATAGGTTTGGCTGTTTTTATATTGGTTGCAGCAGCTCTTAGTGAAAATCGTAAAAAGATCTCATTTCCATTTATATTTATTGCATTGGGTCTTCAACTGATTATTGGATTTGTCTTTTTAAAATCGCAAATGATCCGGCAGGTTTTTTTGTATTTAAATGAACTTGTTCTCGCCGTAGAGTCAGCAATCGGGGATGGTACCTCCATGGTGTTTTCGTATCTTGGAGGAGGACCTTTGCCATTTAAAGAACCCTATCCCGGAGCAGCCTTTATCTTAGCCTTTAAAGCACTCCCTATATACTTGTGATAAGTGCTCTGTCCGCACTGCTATTCTACTGGGGAGTAACACCTCTCATTGTCCGGTTTTTCAGTTATCTGCTGCAAAAAACACTGAAAACAGGTGGTGTTGAAGGGATAGGAGTTTCAGCAAATATTTTTGTGGGTATGGTGGAGTCTCCTCTGTTTATCAAGCCGTATTTGAATTCCATTACAAGAAGTGAACTGTTTACCATTATGACCTGTGGAATGGCAACCATTGCAGGAACTGTTATGGTTCTCTACTCTTCAATTCTCAGCACCTCTATTCCCGGTATTCTCGGGCATATTTTAACTGCCTCCATTATCAGTGCACCTGCAGCTATTTTAATATCAAAGATCATGATACCTGAAACACAACCTGTAACAGGCGGCTCAATTGAAACGGACATAAATTACACGAGTTCCATGGATGCGGTAACAAAAGGAACTGTTCAGGGAGTTGAGCTATTAATTAATATTGTTGCCATGATTATTGTTCTTGTCTCACTTGTAAGTCTGGCAAATATGATTCTTGGAGTATTCCCCGAGATATCGGGTAAGGCAGTCACCCTTCAAAGAATTTTGGGGTGGGTAATGGCTCCTGTATCATGGCTTATGGGAATTCCCTGGGCTGAGTCCATTACTACTGGTTCGCTCATGGGAACAAAAACAGTTATAAATGAATTTATTGCGTTTTTAGACCTTGCCAATCTTCCTGATACAGCTTTGTCTGAACGAAGCCGGGTTATTATTTCCTATGCCATGTGCGATTTTGCAAATCCCGGAAGTTTAGGAATTATGATTGGTGGTATGGGTGCTATGGCTCCACAAAGAAGAGATGAAATTGTCTCTCTTGGGTTCCGTTCAATCATAGCAGGAACCATTGCCACATGTATGACTGGTGCGGTTGCAGGCCTGTTTTTGTAATTTAAATTCCAAGAAAAGCCTCTTTTACTTTTTCATCTGCCATAAGTTCTGTACCTGTGCCTTCCAGAACAATACGCCCGTTTTCCAACACATAAGCCCTGTCACACATGGCAAGTGTCTGGGTTACATTCTGTTCAACAAGAAGAATTGTTACACCCTCTTTTTTGATCCTCTTGATCATCTCAAAAATCTCTTTAACCAGGATGGGAGCAAGGCCGAGAGATGGTTCGTCAAACATCATGATTTTGGGCAGGGACATAAGTCCTCGTCCTATGGCAGCCATCTGCTGTTCACCACCGGAAAGAGTTCCGGTCATCTGTTTTTTTCTCTCTTCAAGTCTTGGGAAAAGCTGATACACATGTTTTAAGGTTTCATGCCTCTTAGCTTTTGCATCTCCATATAAAGACCCCATGATAAGGTTCTCTTCCACACTCATCTCAGTAAAAAGCCGGCGTCCTTCAGGAACATGCACGATGCCATGCTGGATTATTTCAAAGGGTTCTTGTTTGTCTATGCGTTTGCCGTTAAATTCAATGGTTCCCTTTGCAGGGGTCAGCAGTGAAGAGAGAGTCTTGATTGTGGTGGATTTTCCTGCACCATTGGCACCTATTAATACGATGATCTCGCCTTCTTTGACTTCAAATGAGACATCCCACAGAACATGCAGATCTCCATAATAAACATCTATATTATTAACTATGAGCATACTCTTCTCCCAGATAAGCTTCAATTACTGCCTTGTGATTGGATACTTCTTTTGGCGTTCCATGTGCTATGGTCTGGCCGAAATTAATGGCATGTATCCTGTCTGAAATTGTCATAATCACCTTCATTATATGTTCCACAATAATAATCGTTACCCCGCTGTCCCGGATTTTTTTAATCAAATCAATGGCAACATCAACTTCTGTGGGGGTTAAACCTGCTGCAGTCTCATCTAATAGTAACAATTCAGGTCGGGTCGCCATGGAACGGGTAATTTCAAGGCGCTTTCTCTCTCCTATGGGAAGGCTTTTGGCAATTATATCTTTCCTGTGCATTAAGCCACAGAATTCCAGAGTTTCCATGGCTATATCATGGGCCTCTTTTTTGTTTTTTGCTTTGGAAAAAGCTGCAGCAATTACATTATCAAGGACACTTAATCTGCCAAGGGGTTTTACAACCTGAAAAGTCCGTCCGATTCCTGCTTTACAAATTTTATTGGTTTTAAGTCCGGTAATATCCTGACCATTAAAATGGATACTCCCGCTGGTGACGGGAAAATAGTTTGATATGCAGTTAAAAATAGTGGTTTTACCAGAACCATTGGGGCCGATAAGGCCAAAAATTTCGCCTTTTTCAACCTGAAAGCTGACATTTTGAACTGCAGCAAGACCCCCGAAATGTTTAACAAGGTTTTTAAGTTCAAATAAAATCAAGAGGCTGCCTCCTTCTTTTTGAACGGGATAATTTTTCCAACGAGTTTGTCCCAGTCACCCACAATACCATTGGGCAGATATAAGATTACAAGGACAACCAGAATACCAAATCCAAGGACATGGGCATGGGATATGGTTTTTGCTACTGAAATCATGGCATCCGAGCCTGTCATGGCTGCCAGCCCTTTGAAAAGCCCGAAAAAACCGGTTCTGAAAAATTCATGCACTGCAACCATTACAAGGGCTCCAACAGCAGGGCCGTAAATTGTTCCAACACCGCCGATAATCCCCACAAGGATTGCCATGATTGAAATATCATGGAGGGAGAATACTACCTCAGGATCAATAAAACCCATGTAATTCATGAATAAGGCGCCTGCCATACCGGTGAGAAATGCAGCTATGTTCAGAGAGACCATTTTATATTTATGGGTGTCTATACCCATACTTTCAGCAGCATCCTGATCTTCTCGTATGGAGAGAAAATAATAACCCCATTTGGATTTCATTACAAACTGGACAAAAACAACAGATAGAACTGCCAGAGCCAAGGCTATATAATAGTAGGGTATTTTTGAAAGAAAAGTGGGCATTATCAAGATTCCGACCATACCCTGGGTCAGAGGTTCTGCAATAGTTGCAATATGGCGACAGACTTCATTCAAGGCAAGGGATGCAAGTGCAAAATAGGGGCCGCGCAAACGGAAGCAAATCCATCCGAATGGGAAAGCTACAGCCATTGCTGCAAAACCCCCAAAAGCCATTCCCCACCATGCTGAAATATGAAAATGGTGGGCAAGAAGTCCAGCTGTATAAGCTCCTGTGCCAAAAAAGGCAGCATCACCAAAAGAGACCTGGCCTGTGAAACCTGCAATCACATTCCAGCCTGAACCAATGGCTACCCAGATGAATACCAGGATCATAAGATGCTGGTAATATGCATTCTGAATCACTACGGGAAAAAGACACAGGACAATAAGTATAATCAAGGGTATAAATTTTTTCATGCATTTCCTCTCACCAGGCTGTTACAAAATGCTAATTTTGTAACAGCCTGTTAATTTGTCAACTTATATCTTGGTCAAACGTTTGAAACCGCCGGGTAAAAACAGCAGCACCAGTATAAAAATAATAAGGCCGATCATATCATCGTAGGCCATTCCAATATAAGATGCGCCAAAGGCTTCGGCCAACCCCAGAGTTAATCCGCCAAAAATTGCGCCAACCGTGGATCCAAGGCCACCCAGTATTGTTATAACAAAAGCCTTTCTTGTAAAAGGCCCGCCTATATCAGGGAATAGATAATATATGGGCATCAAAATAGTACCTGCAGCTCCCACAAGTGCTGCACCAAGACCAAATGTAATAATGGTTATCTTTTTGGAATCAACACCCATTAATAATGCTGCGTCTTTATCCTGGGCAGTGGCTCGTATGGATCTGCCTATATCTGTTTTTAATAAAAACCAGAACATAAACAGGGTAAAACCAATGGCAATAAAAAATGCAATTACAAGGGCCACACTAAAGGAGATCTCTCCAAGATAAAATGTTGCATCGGAATAGCTGGTCTGCACTGATTTATAGTCTGAAGTAAAAATAAACCTGGAAGTTTCCACCAATACCATTCCAATACCAACGGTCATAAGCACCTGATTTTCAGGCAGTATAGAATCAACTTCCATGAGCGGATTCAGGGTATATTTTTGAATCAGTGCGCCAAGTAAAAACAAGGAAGGCATGGTTATAAAAAGGGATAGATATGGATCTATACCTACATAGTGAGATAATACAAAAGTGATATACATGGCAACCATCATCAACTGACCATGGGCAAGATTGATAATACCCATTACCCCCATAATAAGGCTCATACCTATTCCGATAAGACCATAAAGTCCGCCCTTCAAAATTCCAGCCACCAGGGTCTGCAGGAAAATATCCATAGAATAACTCCAAATAATTAAAAAACAGACAGGGGCAGAATAGTCTGCCCCTGTCTGCTATTATTTACAAACTATCGTTTACTCCATTTTGGTGTTGGATAAACAAAAGCTTTTGTAGCTACTTTTTCAGGCCATACTGTCTCAAGTTTGCCGTCTATCCATTGAACCAGAAATGTAGGAAGTTTGTTTTGATTAATCTTTTTGCCATAGGAGATAAATTTAACCGGGCCAAATGATGTGATCAAATTGGTTTTGGCAAGGGAATTTCTGATATCATCACGACCCATGGATTTAGCTCTTTTCAGAGTATCTGCAATTACATACATTGCAGAGTAGGCTTCTGCTCCATGGTATTCAGTCGGCCCATTATATTTTGCAACATAATTGTCATAATAAGCTTTGGCTCCAGGATATGGTACTGAAGGAGTCCAGAGGGTTGCTGAATATACAAAGTTTGAAGCTTTGCCTGCATTTTTCTCAAATTCAGGCAGAGTAAACCCGGCCGCACCCCCAACAAATAGTTTTGGGTTTAAATTGAGTTGTTTGGCCTGCCGCATGAGAAGAGACGCATCCATAATATAGGAAATCATATATACAAGATCTGTTTTTTTGGATTTTACTTTCATGAGCAAGGGGCTGAAATCAATGGCTCCTGCTTCATAACCCTCTTTCATTACAACTTCAAGGCCAAGGGCTTCACACCGTTTTACAAATTTTTTGGAGCCTGACTGACCAAAAAGAGAATTTTCATGAAGGATTGCTACTGTTTTAACATCTTGTGCCTTTGCCTGTAAAAAGGATGCAAATGCTCCAGGGTATTCACTGACAGGTGGATTTAGCCTGAATATATATTCCCATCCCTGCTCAGTTAATTTATCTGCAGAACCTGTATTTACAAGAAACGGAATCTTATTTTGTTGGGCCACAGCTATTGTTGCCCAGGTTACTGAACTTGAATATCCACCTCCAAGCATCACAACTTTGTCCTGGGTAATCAGTTTTTCAACAGCCGATCTTCCAACATCAGGTTTTCCTGTGGTGTCTTCTATGATCAGTTCAATTTTTTTCCCGTTTACTCCTCCACTGCCATTGATCTCTTCAAGAGCCATGAGAAAAGATTTGTTCTCAATCTCTCCAAATTTTGCAAGTTTCCCGGTCAATGGTAAAACAATTCCAACTTTTATTGTGTCACCTGCAAAAGATTGTGATATCCCGAAATTAAAAATAAGACCAAGTGCTACTAAGAAACCGATTAAAATTCTTGATTTTTTCATCTGAATTTGACCCTCCACTTTAATTATGGTTAAAAAATTGATACTTTCCACTCTACAGGCTGTTACACAACCCCAATTTTCCCAATTTCGGCGTTGGAAAATAAATTTAATCCTCGGAATACTGTATGTATGCCTGTGGTTAAATTAATTTTCCGCCTTGAACTTGGTTCAAGAAGAGCTATGCTCACAAAAATTTGCATTATGTAACAGCCTGTCAATAAACAATTCGATTAAAAAATTGTTTTGGGAAAATACATTTGTAACATTACCAACAGAAAAATATTACAAAAAATCCCCCTGCTGTTTTTTGTTAGCTTAATTTGGCTTATAAAGCAATAAAAACAATAAACAATAAGAACTCCACACGTCAATTAGTGAATCTCTGATTTTTTTGTAAGTAAATTTCTTACAAACTTTTTTTCACTTTATTCCAAGGTTTTATTTTATACTTCAACAAGCTTGTTCTGTATGGCAAAGCGTGACATTTCAGCATTGTTTCTCAGGTTCAGTTTTTTTAAGATTCTGAATCTGTATGTGTCAACTGTTTTGATACCAATATTGTAGGTTTCAGCAATCTCATGGTTTGTATGTCCAAGAGCCAGCAATCGCAATACTTGAAGCTCTCTCATGGATAAAGACTCAATGGGTGTTTTAGAGTTACTTCCTCTTATCACTCTTAAGGCCAGTGCTTCGCTCGCCTTTTCTGTAAGGTATCTGCTTCCGGAATGAATTTTTTTTATGGCATCTACAAGTTGTTCAGGAGCTGACTGTTTTGTAACATATCCCATGGCACCTGCTTCAACTGCCCTTACCAGGTACTGTTCTTCATCATGCATTGTAAGAATAAGAACAGGTAAGTCAGGACAGTGATCTTTCAGACGGGTTACAACTTCAAGTCCATCCATGCCCGGCATTGAAATGTCAATAACCGCAACGTCTATCTCTTTTTTTAGAGCTTGTTTAAAGGCTGTTTTTCCGTCCGGGGCTTCGGCAACTATTTCCATCTCCCCACTCTCTTCAATGATTCTTTTTAAGCCTTCTCTTACTATGCTGTGATCATCTGCCAGAAGGATTTTTATCATAATTATCAGACCTCCATTTTTATTTTGCAGCAGATTTCAGTACCGTTTTCAGGAGTTGAGAATATTTCCAGTTTGCCACCGGCAAGATCTGCCCTCTCTTCCATTCCGGCAAGACCAAAAGTATTGATTTCATTTTCATCTGTTTTTATAAATCCGCAACCATTATCTTTTATGTTGAGAATAAGTAAACTGCCATCCATTTTAAGTTCAACTTCAATACTTGAAGCTGAAGAGTGACGCAGAGCGTTTGTAACAGCTTCCTGGGTAATTCTATATAAGGCTGTTGTAAGGGTTTCATTAATTTGCCCAATTTTTTTATGCTTAAAGACACAGGAGACATTGGATCTTTTTTCAAAATCAGATATCATGGATTCCAAAGCATCAACAAGACCAAGATCATCTAAAACCCTGGGTCGAAGCCTATAAGCCATTTCCCTGACATCATCAATGGTATTATCAATTAAGGAGCACATTTTTTCTGCCCTTGATTCCGCATCTTTATTGCTTTGAGAAAGAAGCTTTTTAATCCATACAGTATCGATCCGTAGAGCTGTCAAGACCTGCCCGAGATGATCATGAAGCTCTCCTGCAACAATTGCCTTTTCTCTCTCCTGGGATATCATTATGTTTTCTGAGAGTCTTTTAAGATTATCTTTTGTCTTTTGAAGCTCTTCTGTTCTTTTTGCAACCTGTTTCTCCAAATCCATGGAGTATTGAGACAGTTTAGCTTTTGTCTCCTGAAGAGCCATCTGGGTTCTGTTTTTCTCTGTAACATCCACGCTCACAGCAAGAGATCTTTCTATCTCTCCGAGTTCATTCCTAACCCCATAACATGAAAGAAGGATTTCAATTTTTCCATAATTTTTAGTGACATATGTATAGGGGATGTCCTCACAGAATCCTGTGGTAAAAAATTCCGGGAAGATTATATCCTCGGCATACCTGCGAGAATCTTCAGTATAAAAGCTGGTCAGTTTTTCTCCAATAACCTCTTCTCTTTCATATCCCATTTTTTCAAGCCAGTGGTCACTTACTCTGATTATTCGCCCTTCAGTATTAATGGAGTGAAGCATTACCGGAGTCTTATGATAAATATTTCTGTATCTTTCACCACTTAATCTTAATTCATTCTCTGCATTTTTCCGTCGGACTATTTCCTGTGCTGCTTTATTATATAAGATCAAGGCGGCAATTCCAATGAGAATAGAGACAATAACAACTATCGGGCCTATGATTTTTATAAAAGGATCAGCAATTATTTTTTTAATATCTTTATAATTTCTCAAGTGAATTATTTCCCAGCCTGGATAATTTTCCAGACGTATACTTGAATGGAAGTAGTGTTCTTTGAGCCTGCTTATAACAGTTCCGGGTTTTTTCATAGAAAAGCCAGTCCATGTCCAGGGTCCATCTCCAAACTGTCTTGACTCTCTGATCTGTGTGATTTTTTCTTCCTTGATATCCCACAATAGCATAAAACGGAGCTCTTCCTTGTTGGAAATAAAAATTATTCCATTGGGATCCGTAAATAAAAGAATACCCTGGGATCTGGAAAACAGGCTTGATTCAACAAATTCTACAGAAGCTTTTATAACTGCCACACCGAGAATTTTTGTTCTGTCAAAAATGGGGTAGCTGTAATAAACACCTCTTTTTTTTGATGTCGCACCAAGGGCAAGGTAAGTAGTACCAGTTCCTCTTATTGCTTTTTTATAATATGGTCTAAAGGAGAAGTTGTTGCCCATAAAGCTGTCCGGGGCATTTCTATTACTGGATGCTATGGTATTGCCCTGTATATCCAATATGTAAGTAACTTCAACATCAAGTGCATTATTGAAATTATCCAGAATATTATTGATATTTTTTATTGAATCTATATCTGGCTTTGTAAGGGCAATCCTGCACTCTTTTATGTTTGCAAGAGCTTTAACTGATTTAATGTGCTCTGCCAGATAAGTAGACAGTTGTCTCTGGATAAGTTCAAGCCTTGATTTAGTGTTTGTTTCTGCTTTTTGAAGGGCAGCTTTTTTAAAAGAGTGATAATAGAGCCAGCCTCCTGTGGTGGCAGAAAGAAAGGCAAGAAGAGCAAGAACAAATATTAGTATTCTAAGTCTCATTTTTTTGGAATACTTAAAATACCGTCGCCGTTTTTATCTTCAAGATCAAACCACCATTTGTTTTTATTATCAGCTTTACCATATCCAAGAAGATCATCCCCCCAAATTCCGAATTTTCTGGCAAATTTTATATTTCTCATGGTCCAGTTTATGGCCCTGTGAAAGGGGGTATAAGGTTTACTCCAGGGGCAGACCTTTACGCAAGTGCCGCAACCCGAACCATGCTGATTCCCTACACGCATGGCAGTACATTTTTTAACATCAACGGGCCATTTTTCATAGCCGTTAAACATGATCTTCTCACCATCACTTATGGCTCCGCTTGGGCATTTCCTTGCACATTTTTTGCACTGAGAACAAAAATCTTGAAGCCCGAAATCAATGGGTTTATCAGGAATCATGGGTAAATCAGTTGTTACCACTGCAGCCTTGAATCTGGGTCCCATAAATGGATGCAATACAGTATCCCCAATCCGGCTCATCTCTCCGAGACCTGCCATCAAAAGTATAGGCGGCAACACTAAATCATAATAAGGAGCATAATGGGCTTTGGCACTATAACCCAGCCGCCGGATATATTCAGCCAGTGTGATGGCAATAAAGCCGGAGGTGGCATAGGACATCATGCTCATGGAGTTGCTGATCCAGTCACTTCCACTGGATGCCTGGTTTGTCCTTTCATCCTGGTCAACCAGAATTGCAACGGCATATTTATGATTAAGTTCCAAAGGAGTTTCGCCAACATCCATATCCTTGAAATTGAATTGATGACTGTAAACCGAATAGGCTGGAAGTTCGCATATTCCGACTGCATCAGCCCTGAGAAAATATGCTGTCTCCTTGATATGGCGTGCAGTTGTTTCTGGGTTATTCTGGATGGGAGCCTTACTTTGGGACATATCTCCATCCCTGAATGGTCGCATATTATCTCTCATCCAGGCAATGGCACCCGACAGGGGATGTTTGGGAACAAATCTTCTAAACTCCTTTTGCAGTGTTTCACCATAATCTCCTGCTGCAGCTTTGCAGAAACCGGCTTGACGTTCACTGACCCTTTTGATCTGATCTTCATTGATTTTGGTAGTTGGCTTATCAACACGTTTGAGCTGTTCCATTGGAAAAGTTTCCCAATTCCGTTTAAGGTATCCACCCATATCTTCATCCTTGTATAATTTCTTGTTTTTGATTTATAAGCATTAATTTTTTACAAAGTATAATCAAAATAGTAGAAGTTGAATTATTTATCAAATGATATTTGTTTATTATGCACTGTATTAAGTTTTTCCCAGGATGGTGTTCCATACTCCATCAGGGCATCTTCTCTCAATAATGTGGATATTTTTTTTTGACAGTGATTTCAATATTTTTCTGGCTTCAGAATTTAAAAACCCGGACAGAATAAAATATTTTTTATCAAAAAGAGATGGATTTTTAATCATATGCTGCATAACATCATAATGAATATTTGTAACAAGAAGGTCACAGGGAATAGACATGATTTCTTCCCCTTTTGCCTGGAAGGCAAGGACTCTGCTTTCAAAATTGTTGAGTTTGATATTATTCAAAGTTGTTTTAACCGCAAGATAATTAAAGTCACAGGCCATCACCCTTTTACAGCCTAAGGCAGCAGCTCCAAGAGATAAAAGTCCTGTGCCACTGCCAACATCCAGAACAGATTGAATGTTGTGCTTGGTGCACAACCGATGAATCAGGTCAAGACAGTCCTCTGTTGTCTGGTGTTTGCCTGTTCCAAAAACAACACCTGGATCAAGAAGAATTGTTTTTATATTTTTATCAATTTTATCAGGTTTGTTCCATGGGGGATAAATACATAGATTATTTACAAAATAGGGTTCGATTTTGTCTCCATGCCATTGCTCACCCGTCATTTCATACTTTTCAATCAGGTTTAACCTCGGGTTTTTTTTAACTATTTTATCAACCGCATCATCTGAAGAAGATGAGAAAAAGAGAAAAGAGACCTCTTCATCCTCCCATGTTCCAAGAAAGCCAATACTTGTCTCAATTTTTCTGCTGACTTTTGGAATTCCATCAAGGTAATAAATATGGAGATTGCTGTAGGGATTATTCATCTTATATTCAGCTCTTTTTTTACTTTTTCAACTCCTTTTTTATTGAGCTCATTTAGAAATTTATCCGATCCTTTTGGAGTTTCCATGGAATATAGCAGAGCTTCAAGTGCTTCCTTGTCATCTGGAGATTTCATTGCGTTTCGAGGACTTATGTCGCCAAGTGCCGGTAATGGAGTATCTATCCAACTGTCCCAATGTTTTGCATGCATTTGTTCAACCTGTTTTCTAATCTCAGGATTTTTCATTAACTCATCATGTTTTGCCTGCTCTTCTTGAAATGAATTCTCATCAAATTGTTGCATTACAGCTTCCATATCTTCTATTACATCAACCTTGAATTTTGCATTGGCAGCCAGTTTTTTTTCAACTTTTTTGCGAATAATTTCAGCACGTTCAGCAGAGTTGACTTGTATGGTCAATTTTGTTTCACTGATTTTAATTTCACCCATAATAGTATTGTCATAGGATGCTATTTTTGTATTACCCTCTTTTGTCCATGTGATATCTGCCTTAAGTATTCTACCTTTTGCATCGGTTTTTGCATGTTGTTTCATGTTTTCCAGCGTGTCAACCACGTTCAATGGAGAAAGGGTATTAAATACAAAGTCAGGGTCTGTAATTTCAAAGACAAGTTTGTGATGTTCAAGGGGATCACCGTCAGTGTTGCTCATTTTGGGCGGGTTATACAAAATATTTTCAATGTCTAAATTTAATTCTCTTAATTCAAACTCCCAATCAATAAGACCTGTATCGGTTATAGTTGATAAATCATCTGCTATCACTTTTCTAAGTTGAATAATACCTGCTTTCATCTCCTGAGGGATAATAGTTCTGCCCATGCCTGCGATCATGCAGATATTTTCAACGCTGACAACTCTGCCAAAAACAATATTGCTCGGCAGAAGTGATTCAGAAGCAAGGTGTTCCAATGCTGTTAGTGTTATACCTGTCATAATATTTTGCAATGTAACAGTTTTGCCACGCACAACATCCATAACTTCCCAGAAAGAATATGGAACATAACTCATGGAATTTATCAAAGCTTTATGGGTTTTGTCTATGTTATGCATATTGTCTGCCAGAAATACATTGGCAATGCATAAATGCTCTTCTCTATTTTCAGCATCAATTTCCATATCAGGCAGGCAATTCCAATTATATAACAGCCATGGTCTGTACAGATCCTGGCATCTCTCCATGACCTCTTCAGTTATCAAATCAGGCTCGTCAGGAAAGCAGAAAAATTCATCAAGTGCTTCGGCTATGGTATCCTTGTTGATAAATTCCAGCGTAAAGGTTTCAAGCTGTCTTTCCAGCTCTTGATAATCATTGGACAACTTCTTGTAAATCTTTAATGATCTTTTGTATTCAAGATCCTTGGCTGGTATTATATTATGATTTTTAAGGCAGCATTTTTTGTATTTTTTACCACTGCCGCAGGGGCATTTTTGATTACGTCCAATTTTCATTGCTACTTCCCTTTGTAATTAAAAAGTTTTTATCCTCAAACTGTTTTAGCGTTAACTGAAATGCTATAAACTTAAATCTTCAAAATATGTTATAGCAGTCTCTCATGTTTAATAGGTAAACACAAATTTAACCACAAACATCTGCGGCTTGTCCGTCAGCATTTTAAGGCTGTAAGAAAGGGAAAATAGATTTTTTCCTAAAAAACTTTATTACCCATTGACAAGACAGTGGCTCATATGTGTTAGCTGTAAGTGAACTTAAACAGTTTCTTCCTTAAAAATAATAATTTATCCGTGCATGAAGCGACTAACAGAAAATTAGAGATACGTGATATAGAGTAATGGGTCTCTTTTCTGCAACTCGATGATGTTTTGATCGAAAGCAATGGGTAAGCCCACCAATGATTGTAATATTTGTCCAGTTTCCATCTGGGCAAGCTTTAATTATTTCAGAATCTTTTTCGAATTTATTTTGAACCTTTGCAGCCCATGATTCAGGAGTATCCGATTGAACATATCCTATCATCCCAGCCTCAATTTTGTCTTGAGCATAGTTTCCTGAAAGAAATTCTCCAAGTCCTGCTGAGCCTACATATTCGCCGATGGGATGAGTATTGACACAAAGACGCTTGGCCTCAAATGGATAACGGTGGCGAGGGCAGTGGCAGACCCATTCAAATTCGATATCAATCCTCTTTCGTCTTTTACCTCTTCGATCTGGATCATTGATTCGTAGTTCCTCATGGACGGCAAAATTTCTCACCCACTGTGGAGAGCCTCTGTATTCAAGAATATCATTGATTTCTCTTACGATCTCCCCGGTTATATCCTCTTCCTCAGAGTCTTGTAGAGAGATTGCATCGAGACGATCGTAGCCCATTTTCAACAATTTGAAAACATATTTCCGAAATGCCTTTTGGTACTCTTTGTTGTCATCTGCTTTAGGTTGCCTGCCTGATTGCATCTAATCATTTCCGGTTGTTATCAATTTTTCGGCAATGAATTCATCTGCATCTGTAAAAGCCTGACTTTGGAGCCAGCCAAGGCGTTGCCGCGATTTAACAAAATATGTGGTCCTGCCATGAAATAATTTCAAATTTTTTCGAAAATAGATCCACTGCCCCTGCTCAAATCCTAGGTTTTTTTCAAGATTTTTAAATTCTTCTTTTAATTCAGCATCAGCTACCTTTTTAACAATCACAGGCTCATCAGGCGGGTTTTCAGAGTGCTCAATGGACAGAAGAACCATGGAGGATGAATAATTGGCGGTAATCTGGTGTTGATTCCTGATATCGGCATCAAGAAAATCATCTAAAACTTTTTTCAGAGTTTTGGAATATGACTTTATTTCGGCTTTAGAAGCTAGATCATTTACTAGCTCAGGAATCGCACCATCATTGAATTCCATCCTTATTGTGATAAAATCATGAACAAGGCATTGTTCGTCTTCTTTAAGACCTAATAAAGCATTAACTTTTTCATTCATTTTATTCATTAGGGGTTTTAATTCTATCGGTTTTTCAGCCGACTTGAAAAATTGCTCTTCCGCGATGTCGTTAGTAGATTGTTGAACTAGTTCATCGTAAAGTTTTGCCCATTCCCCAACTTCTCCAGGAGATAACTTATCAAGGGGAATTGGAAGAAATTCAAGATCCTGTTTATTAAGAATTCCCATTCCTATGCCCCAGGATGGTGAAGATAAATACTGCTGATATTGAACGAAATCGGAGCTTAAATACAATGCCAATGCTTTTAAAAGATTTGCTTTTGATAGATCACCGGCTATTCCAATCTGGCGAGGAGGGACAACGATAAATTGATCTGAAAAAACAGAAAATCGTCTGGTTGAATCAACAACGATATGAGGAGGCTTGCATATGTTTAATGGTCTTTTACCACGCCCTTTGCGAACATAAGCCATTGACTCTGGAATCGTTTTTAATGCTTTTTTCGGGAAAGAGAATATCCTTCCACATCCTTCCAATTCTTTCATATTAAGTTGATCTTTGCCAGCCACCTCTGGAAGGGATTCTATTTTCTCTCTCGCAGTTGTACCTCTTAATTGTGGTCCTTCAGAGATATCTAAATCATGAATTTTGATAAAAGTTGACAAGTTTACAAAGGTTTTTTGTAATGAGACCAGAAGATATTTATCCCGCATTGTTCCCCACATTGCCATCTTCCAAGGTAAAGGCGTTCCGGATAAAACATTCCTGTAAGGAATCTCGCGCATCTCATCGGCATTGACAAGAACAGTCCAAAGTCTTTTCCTGCCTCTTTTTGAAACGTCATACTGAGATATCTGATTCATTGCAAAGGGTGCATAGGTAAGAATGCTCCCTGGTTTGTCTGAATTGTTTTGCCAAGCCCTGTAGAAAAAAGCTGCCGCCGGATTGGCTGCACCCTTAAACAGAAGACGTCTGAGATTTCCAAAGTTGACAATACACCATACATCCATTTTGTTAAAGAAGCGTTCTCTGAACTCAATGGCATTTTTTTGGGTTTTAAACAGGGTTTTTCCTGGCAGCAAAAAACCTGTAACACCATCATCTGAAAGATATAAAGAGGCCTTCCAGACAAAGGCCTCTGCTATCTGATTTTTATTAACAGGATACTCTTTTTTATTGTTTTTGATCCAAGTCAGGGTTGATTGATCTGCCGGCACATTTGATTTCTTTGATAGCTGATTCCATGGTGGATTCCCTACAATCCAATCAAATTTCACTTGAGAGAGAGCTTTTATCTGTGTTGCTTCATCATCAAAAAAACCGTTTTTACAAAAGAAAATATTTTTATCTCTTAATATAGGCAGCTTAAAATTTTGGTATCCTTCCTCTTCTAAATCTGGAGGATCTACATAATCAAGCAGTGTGAGGACAAGGCTTAGTTCTGTCACGCCGCATGCATCCTCATCAATATCAACGCCAAAGATATGGTCCACCAGCAGAATTTTTAATTCTGATGGTTTGAGTTTCAAGCTACCTTCTGTTGATAGCTCTCTTTCTATAAGCCTCCTAAAACATTGAATTATAAATGCGCCGGACCCACATGCAGGATCAAACACCGTCATACCTTTTTTTAGCATTTTTTTTGAATCAAGCTCATCCAGTATGAAGTTTACAAGATGGACAGGCGTATAATACGCACCCTGACTTCGACCTCTCTTTTCAGTATGGAGGAATTGCTGATATACTACAGACAAGGTTTCAATCGGAATATGTGCAAAGTTGTAAGCTTTAAAGTCCAGATGCATCTGGCGAGAAGCAGGATCATCTCCAAGAAAAACAGACGCAACTTTTTTGATATGTTCATCCCGGGGGGAAAGCTCTCCTTTGGTTGGGACTGGGAATATGCTTCCGTTTAGCCACTGATCAATTTTTTTAACAAGTGTTTGAAAACCTGAAACAGTAGCATTTCTTCCAAACACCGAATTCAAATCAAAGTTCCACTGCTCTAATTTACGGTCGGAAAGGATATCTCTGTCCCTCAGATAACGAAGATACACATATTTTCCAATTAATGCATGGGCTGTTTGCTCGTGTAAGTCATTGTCTCTTAACCAACCACCAAGTTTTTCCAGATTCTTTAATAGATTCTGATCGACTCTGGTATCAGGAGTTACTTTATGTTGCCATTTTTGCCAGATAGTCCCTTTATTGATGGAATCAGCCGTAAAATCTGATAATTTTTCTAGAATTTCCTTTGTTGATTTTGCTATTTTAAGAAGATTCTGATCCTTACCATGGACTTGTTTGGATGTATCAAACTTAAAACCAGGATATAGTCGGATTGATTTAGGAGTTACAACCAGAAGAAAGGGCACGCAATTTTGATTCCATACCAATTGATGTGTTTTGATCGCCTGGTTTTCTGATTCGGCTTCACAAACATAGACAAGTGGGACAATAGATTTCCCCGTTGATTTACCTCCAGGATTGCCATCTAAAGCGTATACCCCTTTAAGTCCACATTTTTCCCTGGCTATGCGGAAGGCATTAGAATATGAATTAACCTCTTCAAGCCGAGGTCCCTCAAAAAAATATGGAGAATCAGAGTAGTTAAGGCAACCTAAAAAATCTTTTATATTGATGACATGATGCATAAAATTTAGACACCCAAACGAACAAATATTTTATTTAATTTTTCCATATGGCTAAATGAAGACTTTTCCATAACTGTTTACGAGGCTACCAATTTATTATTACTTTTTATATAAAAAAATGAAAATCCAGAATTTCCATTTTGACAAATTATTTTTATTTTATTTCTCGACAAATCCATATGATTTTTCCTAAAATTCTTACACGGTTAATATCATCACCGGATATGTATGTTGGGGAGTACTTTTCATTGTCACTGATCAAAACAAGTTTGTCGGGAAGTTTTTCTACCCTTTTTATTAATACCGTGTCTTCAACACCAATTGCATATATTGCGCCGGCTAAGATTTCGCTTTTTGATCTATCGACAAGAACAGTATCACCATCTTTTAACTCTGGCTCCATACTGTTTCCAACAATATCCATTAAGACCATATTTTTAGGATTGCCCTTCTTTCTTAACCATAATTTTTGAAATGAATAATATTCGGCAATTTTTTGATCTACATCAAATGAGCCGTCTCCCGCAGACAACCGTGTTTTCACTTTCGGAACTATCTCAAAGCTATGGTTGCTATCGTTGGATTTATCAAAATATTTTTCCCCATTTCCTGTTTTGATCCATTTAGGAGTCAAATTCATTTTTTCAGAAATTTCAGTTATCCATGTACGGGGAATAATTTTTCTTTTTTTTGCCTGAGATATTGCAGAGCCTTTTACACCCAACAATGAAGCTAATTCCCTCTGGGAAGCAATAATACCTTCACTAAATAAACGTTGATAGAAAGAATGAAAATTTATTGCATTCATATTGAGTATCAAATTAAAAATTAATATTTATTTATGCTATGTAGTATATAAGATAACATATGTCAATTAAAAATTAATAAAAATTAATATGAAAATCACCGGTGAAATCCGGTGCGATTTTAAGTTGTGATTAGATATTATGGTTGACACATAGAAAATGACCTGCCTTTTTTGCAAACATGGATTAAAATGCAACAAGGCTGCAATTCAGAGCCATAACCAAAAGGGAGGCAGGTCATGAGAAAAAC
>JAQIBP010000152.1 GCA_027858995.1 Deltaproteobacteria bacterium
TTTTCAACATTGCAATATAATTAATTTTATGGGGCGAATGTTCATAACCGCACAAGATTATAATTGAAGACACAAAAAATCCAATTCTTTTTATGAATATGATTCACCGAGAATTGCTGTGGATTTACATATTGCCTTTTGCTATAATAAAAATCATGGTATTTTAATAGATTAAATTTTAAATGGAGGGAATATGAGTTCTGAAGAAATATTTGCAACAGCTATAGAGTATGAAAAGAAAATTCATAAATTTTATCTTGATGCCATGGATATTATTGATGATGTAAAAGGACAATCCTTTTTTAAGGAACTTGCTGAAGATGAGCTGTCCCATGTGACTTTTCTGGAATACAGCCTTGAGCAGCTAAAAACAAATAAGGAGATAGATCTTGATAAACTGAAGTCTTCCCTCCCTTCTCAGGAAATAGTAAAGAATCAAATTGAGAAGATGAAGGGTGAAATTCCTGAAAGAATGCTGGGTGACTTCAAAAGAATACTCAGAAGCGCTCTCATGCTGGAAATCAAAACCAGTGAGTTTTACAAAGATGCTTATGAAAAATCAGAAGGCCAGATTAAAGCAATATTGAAAAAATTCTATGAGATTGAGAAGAACCATGAGAATCTTGTGCAGGTAGAACTGGACCTGGCTATAAACAATGGATACTGGCTTAATTATATGGAAATTGATATGGAAGATTGACAGGAGTTACCAAAACCCTGTGTTATTCAAACTGATCTACATAATTTTCTACATCTCTGTTATTGGCAAGGAATCTGTAAAGTGTTGCTCTCCCAACGCCGAGAACCCTTGCTGCCTTGGATTTATTTCCGCCAGTTTTTTTAATGGCAGCTTTAACTGAATCAAAGCTAAGTTTATCCCTGGCAGGAATGGTTTCCAGTGAATGCCCCCTGTCAACAGTCTGAAAAGTGAGGTTTTTACCCTTGGTAATTTCCACGGGCAGGTCAGAGGGTAGTATGTTTTCACCCCGTGATCGTACTATGGAAAACTGAATTACATTTTTCAACTCCCTGACATTGCCAGGCCAGTGATAATCAAACATGATATCAAGGGCTTCACTGGCAAGTTGTGGGACAGCCTTTGGGCTTTCATGTTCTGCTTCTTTTAAAAAATGGGCAGCCAAAAGGGGTATATCGTTTTTGCGGTGCCGCAGGGGGGGCAGATGTATCGGGATTACATTGAGCCTGTAGTAAAGATCCTCCCTGAATTTGCCCTTATTTACTTCATCTTTGAGGGTCTTGTTGGTTGCACTTATGATGCGAACATCCACAGATATCTTTTTTTCACCACCAACTTTTTCAAAGGATCCCTCCTCCAGGAATCTTAATAGTTTTACCTGGGTTTTCAAAGGAAGTTCAGCCACTTCATCAAGAAAAAGAGTACCCTTATCAGCCAGTTCAAATCTTCCTTTTCTATCTTTAACAGCTCCTGAAAAAGCTCCTTTGACATGCCCGAAAAGTTCACTCTCCACAATCCCTTCAGGGATGGCCCCACAATTTACAGGAACAAAAGCACCATTTCCATATGAACTTATATCATGGATTGCATAAGCCACCCGCTCTTTTCCGGTACCGGTGTCCCCTGTAACATTGACTGGATAACTGTATAAAGCAACGTCTCTGATCTGTTTGAAAATTTCCTGCATGGCTTTTTCCTTGCCAATTATACCTGCAAAGTTTGAAAGGTTTTCAGCCTTTAAGGAGAGATTAAAAGTTTCGGTTACATCTTTGAACGAGGCAATTACGCCTTTAAATTCATTCTCTTTGTCTGTGATAGCTGATACTGTCATTTCAAGCTGACGATCAAAACCATCCTTGGTTATTATATTGACCGGATACTCTTTTGTCCCGGAAGTAAAATTAGGGGCATTGTCACAAAAAGAGCATCTTTGTCCGCAAAAGGGTGTTTGGAAAACCATATGGCAATCTTTGCCAATAACCTCCTCTTTTAAATATCCTGTAATTTTTTGAGCTTCTTTATTAAATACGGTAATTGTTCTATCAGGGGTATGGACAATAATGCCTAGTTTCAGATTGTCGAGAACCAGATTAAGATTGTCCCGGTCAAGTATGGATTGTGTCAAATCAGTCATTGTATTTTTTTCCAATATCAAAATAGCTATTGATCATTTTTTTTGATAGAGTAAATGACACATTTATGTCTCAAATGCAATGTTTTTTTGACTATTCCCAGGAGATACAATCTTTGGGACAATTTATTATGGCTTCACAGATGTTTTCTTTTGAGTAATCATCAAGGGGAAGTACTTCAACAAAATCCGAGTCATTGATCTGGAATGCCTCTGGAGCAAGTTCTATACAGATCTCGCAAAGATTACAGCATCCCAGATCAACAACAGGAGTTTTCAAGGGTATATCAATCCTAATTATTTAAAGAAACGATTTAACAGGCCTTCAAATGCTCTGCCATGACGCTCTTCGTCTTTGCACATCTCATGTACAGTATCATGAATGGCATCATAGCCCAACTCTTTTGCTTTTACAGCAATCTGTTTCTTGCCGGCACAGGCACCATTTTCTGCAATGACTCTGGCTTCCAAATTTGCCTTTGTATCTGCTTCAAGTACCTCACCGAGCAGTTCTGCAAATTTAGAGGCATGATCGGCTTCTTCATAAGCAATCCTTTTGTATGCTTCAGCAACTTCCGGGTATCCTTCACGATCTGCCTGACGGCTCATGGCAATGTACATGCCAACTTCTGTACATTCACCTGCAAAATTGTCTCTCAATCCTTGAAGGATCTCGGCATCAACATCTTTTGCTACACCGATTATATGGCTGTCAGCCCATACCAGATCACCTTCCTGCAGATTAAATTTTTCTTTTGCAGCTCCACATTGGGGGCATTTTTCCGGGGCATCATCGCCATTGTGTGAATAACCGCATACTGAACAAACATAAGTCTTCATAAATTCTTTTTCCTTTTTTGTTATTAAATTTTTTTACCAACCTTTTTCCACATGTTTCTGCTTCTCTTTTTGTGCAAGATCAAGAATTCTGTATCCGGAATCCAGCAGGATTCCATAAATAACACCGCATCCTGGATCTTCTCTCTGCTCATACCCTGTTTGCGCAAGTTTTATCATTTCATGGGCAAGATCAATGGTTTGGGCAATATTTATGTCACAATTTTTTTTAAGCATAAATTAATAAATCTTTAAGTTTTGCACATGGGCTGATTACATCTCCATTACACTCACATTTCCAAAATTGCAATTCAATAAGCATGCCAAAGAAAATATATTATAGAGAAATTTTGTTGTTTTCACAGGGCTTGAGCCATTGCTGATGCAGAGGTTGTAATAAAATTCCAGTTTTTAAAAATATTAACCTCTTGATTATCTTTCATAATATTTTCAGGTATTGGATGGTTGTCAAAATGTTTTGAATTAAACAGGGCTCTTAATGCATATACCCTTTTGACAGCATCCTGGGACAGCAGATGCTGAGATAAAAGTTCCTGTGTTTCTGAATTCATATCCTCTGGATTTGATCCCAGATATGTACCCACACCCCACAAAACACCCCTTTGAAGCATTTCATGCTCGATAAAATTACCTCCGGGTTCCAGATATGAAAAAAGTATGGATTTAAATTCCAGGGCAAGTTTTGGATTCTGGCAGAGGATTTCCCCCATGGCTTCAGGTGAGCCCCAGCCAATGCCGCCGGATTCATCATTCAGGTTCCACATGATACGCCTTAGGAGAATTCTTGCCTGTTCCATATTCCTCTTTCCAACCCTTGCACCAAGAGCTCCCATTGCTGTGGCACTCCGGAATTTAATCAATTCGTCTTTATGGTAAAAATGGGAAAAAAGGTGGCCAACGAGCTGCTTGTCAGGGATTTGTTTCAACATATCCATGGCAGCATATCCATGGGGCATCCAGAGGATTTCGCCAACCTTTTTTTTTGTTTCTCTTCTATATGATTTTTTTGCCATGACATGCCTTTTTGCTTTTTATTTTAATAGCTTAAATAATAAATTATGAGCATAAATTGTGCCAGGTACGAAGATTATATGTGAGAAGTGGATTCATTAAGTTGCAGACTGACAAATGAGACAGATTATGTCTCATGAGATGAAACACTTTCGTAACATCCTGGAACAGGTAAAAAGATTGTTTCTTTCTAAAAAAGCATAATAAAAATCATGCAATGCAATTGCTGTTTTTATTAAAATAATTATACATGGGGTATGGTGGTGTGCCTTGAAATTTCAGAGTTTGTTGTACAAAGATCATCTATGCCAAGACCATTGAGCTTGTTGCTCCCTGTCAATCTTGCAAATATTTTTAACTCTTCAGTAGATACTGATAAATAATTTTCAAGCTGTTTTGATGCCTGGTCAATATTAAAACGTCTTCTCAGGTCTGGATCCTGTGTTGCAATTCCAACAGGACATTTTCCTGTATTGCATACTCTGTATTGCTGGCATCCAATGGCAATTAATGCGGCGGTTCCAATGGCAACTGCGTCTGCACCCATGGCAAGAGCTTTTGCAAAATCTGAAGATACACGCAAACCACCTGTTATAATCAGGCTGACATGTGCTCCACCATTTTCATCCAAAAATTTTCTGGCTCTGTACAATGCAAACACGGTTGGTACTGACGTGGAAGACTTTATGAATTTTGGCGAAGATCCAGTGGACCCTGTGCGGCCGTCAAATGTTATAAAATCAGGATTGGCAAAAAGTGCCACTTCAAGATCAGCTTCAATATTACCTGCAGCAAGTTTGATCCCCACAGGCTTTCCCAAAGATTGCTCCCTTAACCAGTCAATTTTCTGTCTTAAATCTTCTCTGGTTTTTATATCAGGAAAATGAGAAGGACTTATTATATCTTCTCCCTGTTTAAAGCCTCTTATTTCAGAAATTTCTCTGGTTACTTTTCCACCGGGCAGATGACCTCCCATGCCGGGTTTAGAAGATTGACCAAATTTAATTTCAACAGCATCAACCTTTTGAAGATTCTCTTTTGTTATACTGTATTGATTTGGAACATATTCCAATATATATTTATAGGCATTTTCAAATTCATCGGGCAGAATACCCCCTTCCCCGGAACATATCACGGTTTTCACTGCAGCACTTCCCCTGGCCAGAGCAATCTTTGCTTCCCTTGAAAGAGCTCCAAAAGACATATGAGAAATCAAAATGGGGGATTCAGTGACCAGCGGATATTTTGCATTAGGACCGATCATAGTGCGGGTATCAACCGGGTCATTCCTGTTTAAAGGAATTTTGGACAGCTGGGCTCCTTTGATAAGAATATCATCCCAGGAGATGGTTTGATGTTTTGTCCGCATTGGCTCATAAATGGATTTTCCTGTTCTGGCAATTTCATGGATATCTGAAAGATAGCTTTCAGTATCAGACATGGTCCTGTTAAGATCCATTACCGGCTCTTCTTCTTCCATCTTCTTTTGCAATTCAGGCTCTGGAACTATAGAGTCTTCTTCTATCTTTTTGAATAGTTTTTTTGAAGAGGTGCACACCGGACAAATCCAGTTGTCAGGAAGATTTTCCCAGGCTGTGCCACTCTTTTCATCATCATAGATATACTCACAAACTTCACATATCTGTCTTCCCATACAGTATCCTCCCTCTATACATCCAGATTAGCCGGTTCATAATATTCTTTTGGATGCTTGCAATACGGGCATTTTGAAGGTGGTTCATAACCCTGATGGGTATATCCGCATATACTGCATTTCCACCGTATTTCCTTATCTCTCTTATATACCTTGCCTGATTCAACCAGTTTCAGCAGATTGTTAAACCTGTCAAGATGACTTTTCTCTATTTTACTGATTTGGCTGAAAAGAATAGAAGCTTTTTTATTGCCTTCTATTTCAGCTTCTTTTGCAAACTTTGGATACATCTCTTCAACTTCGTATTTTTCACTCTCTATGGCATCTTTTAAATTTGAAATAGTGTTCTTTTCGCCCAAAAGAAGCCTATACTCTTCCATGGCGTGATACATTTCATTCTGGGCTGTCTCTTCAAATATCTTGGCAATATAATGATACCCTTCCTGTCTGGCTATCTCAGCATAAAAATAGTATTTATTCCGAGCTTGGGACTCGCCCGCAAAAGCTGTTATTAAATTATCATTGGTCTTTGTCATGATTGCCTCCTGAGCATTAATATAAATCAGGATACATCAAAAAGTATTATAATACAAAATTAATTTTTAAAGTTGACAATGAATAGTAAAAAGGTATAACAAACTTTGAAGTTTGAGACTGTTAAATATAGAGAACTCAAATGGGAAAAAGATTGGGAATCAAAAATGACACAAACATGTGATATCGGTTTTAAGCCTTTTAATCTTAAAGCAAAGGTCAAGAAAGGCACAAGCATTTTTAATGCAGCAAAAATGCAAAATATTGTCTTGCGTTCTGACTGCGGAGAGAAGGGAACTTGTGGGAAATGTGCAGTAATTGTTGAAAATACTGAAAATTTGAGTCCAGCAAACCGGGCAGAAAAAAAAGTGCTTTCATCGTCTCAATTAAAATCCTTTTACAGACTGGCATGCCAGGCTGAAGTTCTGGGACATGTAACCATCACTATTCCGGAAGATTTAGCTATAAGCAGTGAAGTCTATGGTAAGGCTGGAATGCAGGGGATATTTCCGGTAAACCCAGGGGCAAAAAGAGACAAACAGACAAGTCTTGGATTTGCTTTTGACATTGGCACCACAACCATTGCAGCATATCTGTGTGATTTGAAATCCGGCAGAATTCTTACATCCAAAGCAATAGTTAACCCCCAAAGGCAATATGGTGAAGATGTCATTGCAAGAATTGCAGCTGTAAATGAAGATGAAGCAAATCTTGAAAAACAGCAGAAACTTGCTGTAGAGGCCATGAATGAACTTATAAAATTCTGCCTTGAAACAAACAGGAGTGTAAAAAAAGATATTGATGAAATAACTGTTGTTGGAAATACAACCATGGAACATATTCTGGCAGGCTTAAATCCTAAAAACATTGGTGTATCACCATACCTCCCCGTTACCAATTCATCTGTTGTGACCAATGCTCATGATCTGGGTTTGGATTTGCCGTCTGAAGTATCTGTTTATATCTTTCCTGTCATCTCAGGATTTCTTGGCGGTGATATACTTTCAGCCCTGCTTGCAGACCAGTCGCATAAAAGAAAAGAGACAAGCCTTATTATTGATATTGGAACCAATGGCGAGCTTATGCTTTGCAATAACAAAGGCATGTGGGGAACAAGCTGTGCCACAGGGCCTGCCCTTGAAGGTGCACAGATCTCATGCGGCATGAGAGCATCTTCCGGCGCCATCAGCAAAGTTTTTTTTCATCCTGAAGCTGAAAACAGGATTGTTTTTGAAACAATTGGAAATATTGAGGCACGGGGGGTTTGTGGTTCCGGTATTATTGATGCCCTGGCAGCCATGCGAAAAGCCGATGTTACCCTGGAAAATGGTACTTTTAACTCAGATCACCCCAATGTGGTTTGTAATGCAAAGGGAGTCGGGAAAAAATTCATGTTCCCGAAAAGTCATGTCTATATAACACTTAAAGATGTAAGACAGGTACAGCTTGCCAAGGCAGCTCTTTTTGTAGGCATTGAATCTCTTCTTGAAAAAGCAGGTGTTAAACAAGTTGACAGAACCATACTGACAGGCGCATTCGGGGCAAAATTTAACTGGAGGAATGCCCGTGATATTGGTATGCTGCCCGGTTTAATTTTAAAAGGCAAAGTAGAAAGCGCTCAGAATCTTGCAGGAACAGGTGCTGTCATTGCACTTCTTGATGTAGATAAAAGAGTTGAGATAGCAACTATTGCCCGCAGGATAAATTTTTTAGATCTCTCCAGTGAACCTGATTTCACACTGAAATTTTCTGCTGCAACACAATTTCCTGCAATTGGTAATTTTTCTTAACAAACCAGTTGATAAAGAGGTGACTGCCATGGAAAAGTTTTATCTTGTTGTGAAATTTTTTTTGGGTTAAAGTGAGTGTTATTATGTGTTGCTAAAGAGTAAATTTAACAAATATCGGTATTCCAGAGCAAGGAGGAAACATATGGATTTGGAAAAATATAAAAAAGTTATTTTAGATGCTATTCAAAATGAAATTGAGGCAAAAGAGTTTTATGACAAGATAGCCCAGCAGATTAAAGATGATTATCTAAAGAAGTTGTTTGAGGATTTTTCAAAGGAAGAGGCAAAACATGAACGAATTTTAATCGGGATTTTGAGCCAAAATGAAATTCAAGGTTCCCATTTTAACTTTGAAACTGATTTCAAGGTTGCTGAAACCATAGAAATGCCGGAAGTGAATGAAAAAATGGATCTTAAAAATGCCATTGGTCTTGCCATGAAAAATGAAGAGATTGCCATGAAAAATTATACCTTGCTTGCCGACTCCTGTGATGATCCTGAATTAAAGGCTGTTTTTCTGGACCTTGCAGCCATGGAAAGGGGCCATAAGAATATAATGGAGGTAAAATTTGTAGATGTGGCATTTCCAGAAGTGTGGTAGGAGGATACTATTTATGAAATCTGCAAATATTAAATGTACAAGCTTATTTATGACCCTATACTCAAAACTTGAGACTGTTATGACAGGCTCCACACAAATGATGTACCCGGTTCTTGCCAAACTCAAAGATTATGCCCTGTATCTGAAACATAACCTCAATGCACAGGCAGTTGGTTCTTTGAGCGGGGAAGTTGTATCCATTGAAGAGGATGTAGCAGGTCTTATAAAAGAGATGACAGCATCCATAAAAGAAGCTCAGAATTTTATTAACAATTTTCAATAGAGCTGGTCAGGCTGCATATTATGAATCTATACCATACTCGGGATCTACTTCCCAGATTCTTTCTCTGGTTTGGGCAAGCTGGCTTTCATGTAATTCATCGGCAACCCGTCTGAATTTTTTATTGCGGTGAGCTTTAACGGTATCTCTAAGGTTGGGAAAATAATCCTTTTTGTATGAAGCCTCCGCCACCACTGAATGCCATTTATTAAAAGAGTCAATATTGTTCAGAGTATGGTCTGCATTTTTTGCCCCGCCTTTTGCAATGATTTCCCTTATACCTCTGATAACTCTCTTATCTTCAGGAAAATAGAGTGGAACAATATGATTATGACGGGTTTCCCACATTATTTTTCTTGATTCCCTCTCTCTGTTACAGTCCTGGATAAATTTATCCAGGCTGAAATAGTTAAGGCTTCCCAAAGCTCCAAGGGCATGGCGGAGAATGTGAACACCGTATTCACGCAGAGTATTCCGGCTCAATTCTGACTCTTCAACAGCGGCAGGGATATCATCAATAATACTTGTACTTCCCCCTGACTGGGCAGAGGGGAATCCACTTACCCACATATTAAGCCTTGCCATGGCAGAGTTAATGAGGGGTTGTCCAGGATCAGAGTAATCAAGGTCGCCTCCGCTGCCGAGAACATCTGGAATACCTCCATGGATACAGGTAACTCCGGGATTAATGGTTTGTGCCAGAATAATCATGAAAAGAACCTGGGCATGTACCTGGGTAAGAAGGGCTTCAGGGCTTGCAGGGCCGGTGGAGCCTGCAATTGTAAGATCAAGAAGGAGCAGGGTGTGGCTATTTTTGCAGCTTCTTATAAAGCTGTCCACCATGGTTGGCATATAAGTCATGGTGGTTATAAGAGAGGTGCCGTCAACCCAGTCTTCTTTATTCTTGAAAAATTTCATATCTTCATCGGAGAAGTTTTTAGCATATGTCATTTTAAGGTCAGGAAAGTACTTTGCCATGAGTTTAGCGCATTCAAAAGCGGAAATACTTTTATCCGTTGCAACGGGCAGACTGAAAATTCCAATGGTGTCGCGGAAATCTCTGGCAGCCTTGCAGATTTCTTCAAATTCCTCTCTGTTGGCCGGCATTATTTTCTCCCTTCCAGGGCAGTGCAGAAAAGGTGGCGTTGCACCGGTGCCAAAAGAGTTCTCACCCGGATCTTCTTCAAAATCTTCAGGCGCAATATCCAGCATCTCTTCCACATAATCTTCTCGCAAGGGTATGAAAAGGGCAGTCTCACTTTCCAGATCAATGGCATCGGCCTGCATAAGGATTTCCATCAATTCAGGGCTTGAAGAGACATCCATGCCTATTTCAGTCAGAATTCTCTTTGCGTTTTTATCAATTCTTTTATAGGTGCGTTTTTCTATGGAGAGAGCGTCCATATCCTTAATTCGTTCTCTGGCAATATATTCTTCAGGGCTTTTTGGATATTGTTCTACAATTTTTTTATAAAATCTTTTTGCCTTTTGGAATTCATAATTTGATTCAGCTTTCACTGCTGCATCAAGAATTCGTACAACCTTTCCGTTCCTTTTTTTCATTACATAAAACCTCCTTTACAGGGTTGATGCCAATATGTAATATCCTCTGCTCGACATAACCTATCGACAGAGGATATTGACTTTGTTTACTCTTTTAATTTGGAAGTTATTGCAGGCACAACTTCAAAAATATCGCCTACAATGCCATAATCACACTTGCCAAAAATCGGTGCATCTTTATCTTCATTTATTGCAACAATAACCTTGGATGTTTTCATGCCGGCAAAATGCTGGACAGCACCTGATACTCCACAGGCAATGTAAAGTTTCGGGCTTACGGTTTTCCCGGTCTGCCCCACCTGCATGGAGTGGGGAGCAAAACCTGCATCCACGGCAGCCCTTGAAGCCCCTACAGCTGCGCCTATCAGGTCAGCACACTCTTCAAGCATTTTATAGTTTTCAGCAGCCCTAATGGCTCTTCCCCCTGTGATTATCACAGGTGCTTCAGTAAGATCTAATTTTTCTTTGCCGCCTTTTTTGGTCTCTATAATTTTAATAAATCCCGGATCTTTCACATCTGTATTGAATTCAATAATATTGCCGGCAGCAGGTGCCTCTGCAGGTTCAATGGAGTTGGGACGGATAGTGCAGAGGAAAAAATCTCCATTTATTTTAAGATCTGCAAAGGTCTTGCCTGAAAAATGTGATTTTTTAGCTTTTTTTTCTGCAATATTCACCTCAACACAATCTGAGACCAAAGGCTCATCCATGATGGAGGCAATTCTGGCAAACAGATCTTTGCCTGTTGAACTTGCAGTACCAAGAACAGCTTTTAAATCATACTCCTTTATAGCTGCTGCAATTGACTGCGCCTGCAGATCAGGACTGGCTGCAACATCCCCTGTGGCTGTGATACTGATAATATGTTCTGCACCATAGAGGGCAAGTTTATCTTTAACTTTTGCAGCATCATTATCAAGGACAAGGGCATAAATTTCCTCTCCTGCAGCTGCAGTAAGAACGCCAAGAGTTGTATCCTTGACTTCAATGTTGTCTATTTCAATTAAAACTCCTGTTTTTGACATATCTTTTCTCCCTATAATACTTTTTCATCCTGTTTAAGGATTTTAACAAGCTGGTCTGCCTGATCATTCACAGATCCCTCAATCATTTTTGCACCTGATCTTTCAGGGACTAATTCCAATTTTTCAATTTCAACCATTGACTTGGATTCATCAAGTTCAAGGGATGAAAATTCAATTTCATGGATCTTCTTTTTCTTTGCCTTCATGATATCAGGAAATTTTGGATATCGGGGTTCGTTTAAGCCCCTGTCAGCACCAATAATACAAGGGAGGTTCATCTCAATAACCTGCTTTTCTCCACCACCGATTTCTCTTTCAACAACAGCCTTTCCATCATCAATGGAGAGAGAAGAGACTTCATTGACAACAGGCATTTCAAGTAATTCTGCAAGACGGTACTGGGTCTGGAAGCTTTCTGTATCCACAGAGCCTTTTCCGGTAAATATAAGATCTCCTGCACCATCCTGCTCTATTGCAGCCTTCAAGGCTTTTGCAGTTAAACTGCTGTCCAGAAACTGGCTGTCAATTTTCACAAGAATTGCTCTGTGGGCGCCCATTGCCATTGCACTGCGGATAGTTGATACGGCATTATCTTTGCCCACAGTTACAATAACTACTTCTCCATCGTTTTTTTCAACAAGGCTGACAGCCTCTTCAATTCCATATTCATCATAGGGGCTTGCTATAAATTTAATTTCAGAGTCGTCAAAACCTGTCTCTCCAGCAAGTTTTATGCTTGCTGCAGTATCAGGAACATGTTTTACACATACAAATATCTTCATTGAGTACTCCTTTTTCAGCTTTTCATTTTTTTGTTTTCAGGATCATACAGCGGCATGGTAACAACCTTTGCTTTACGCGCTCTGCCAAGTATTTCAACATCCATATCTGTTCCGGCAGTTGAAAATTCAGATTTTACATAGCCAAGAGCAATACTTTTTTCCACCCTGTGACCATATCCGCCTGAAGAGGTCATGCCGATTTTTTCACCATCCTTAAGAATAGGATTATATCCCCATGGATCACTGTCATTTGCTTCAACTACAAGGCATACAAGTTTGAGATCAATCCCCTGCTCTTTCTGCCTGATAATTCCCTTTTTACCGATAAAATCTTTTTTGTCAAGCTTTACAGTCCATGCCACATTGGTTTCAAGGGGAGTATGATGAACATTCATCTCACTCTTCCATGCCATATAGCCCTTTTCAAGCCGCATGGAATTCATGGCATGCATACCAATGAATTTTATATCAAAGTCTCTGCCTGCTTCAGTCAGGGCTTTATAAACCGCAACCTGCTGCTCAATGGGATGAAAGATTTCAAAGCCCAGCTCTCCCACATAATTCATACGGTTAATGCGGCATTTTGTGCGACCCACATAGATTTCTCTGCTTGTTGAAAATTTAAATGCTTCATTGGAAACATCGCCATGGCAGGATTGTTCCAGAACTCTGCGGCTGTCCGGACCCACAAGCACAAGGCATCCCATTTTATAGGTAAGATCATCCATTAGGACGGAATTATCAGAGGGCAGGTTTTCCAGCAGCCAGTGCTGGTCATGTTTTTTACCCACACTTGCTGTTACACAGAAAAACTCCTCTTTACTGATTCTTGTAATGGTCATATCAGATTTAAAATTACCATTGTGATCCAGCATTGGTGCCAGGGCAATGGCGCCGTCTTTTTGGGGTACATTCTGACATGTCATATGATTCAGCCACTCAAGAGAGCCCTCTCCTGAAATCTTTGTTTTTGCAAAACGTGTAAGATCAATTATTCCGACTTTCTCCATGGCATGTTTACACTCATTTTTTACATGCTTAAAGGCATTGGAACGTCTCCATGATGGGTTTTCATAGCCATCTTCGCCCTCTGGAGGGAAATAGTTGGGGCATTCCCAGCCATAATAGTCTGCAAATACGGCATTGGCCTTTTTCTGGTATTCATAAATGGGACTTACCCTGTTGGGTCTTGCAGCGTCCCTCACCTCATTTGGGAAAAAAGCACTGTAAAGCTCAGCATAGGTGTCTGCAATTTTTTCAGTGTTGTATGCCCAGTTGGCATAGGAACCAAATCGTCTTGAATCAACATCCCACAGATCAATTTCAGGCTCGCCGTTCATTATCCATCCTGCAAGATAGTGGCCAATTCCACCTGCCTGGGTAACTCCAAAGCTGTATCCACATGCCTGGAAAAAGTTTTTCAATGGAGCAGTTGGTCCAACAAGGGGATTACCATTTGGAGTATAAGTAATGGGGCCTGCTGTCACATGTTTAAATCCTGTATCTCCCAATACGGGAAATCTCTCAATACCATTCATGATGCAGTCAGATATATTGTCTATATCCGGGTTTATCTCCTCCTGGGCATAATCCCAGGGCACACCATGTTTTTTCCACTGCTGCCCGTTGGCTTCATACATACCAAGGATTAAAGAATCCATCTCCTGGCGAAGATAGATAGATTTATCAGGGTCGCGTACCAGTGGAAGCATGGTATCTGCCTCGGCAATTGCATTTATTTTTTCATATAAAATATGTGTATGGGTAATGGCAATGGATGGTATCTCTATGCCCACCATTTTGGAAACTTCCGGAGCCCAGAGACCTGCTGCATTAACTACACATTCACAGGTAATATCCCCTTTATCAGTTTTAACCAGCCATTCACCTGATTTTTTTTGCTCAATAGCACTAACCATTGTGTGCAGGTTGATCTCAGCTCCATGCTGCCTTGCACCTTTTGCCATTGCCTGGGTCAGAGAGTTAGGATCAACATCTCCGTCATCCGGCCAGTAAAGCCCGCCAAGCAGACCATCGGTTTGTATAAAAGGGTGCATTTTCTTGATCTCGTCCGGGGTGACATAACTTACATCCATCCCGAGGCAGCGGTTCATGGAGTAGTAGTATCCAAGTTCATCCATACGTCCGGGATTGTCAGCTGTTCTGATTGATCCGGTTGTATGCCAGCCCACGTTCTGCCCTGTTTCAGCTTCAAGCTGCTTGAAAATTTCAACACTTTTAATGTTTATCTGGGTGCAGTAATAGCTTGGATGAAAAAAAGATACATTCCCTGCTGACATCCAGGTGGAACCAGATGTTAATTCATGCTTTTCAAGAAGAACAACCTCATCTTTCCATCCATATTTTGCCAGGTGATAAGCAACACTGACTCCAATTACTCCGCCGCCTATTACAACTGCTCTTGCATTGGTTTTCATGACTCCCCCTTTTTTATTAATTTTTATACTTAAAATTTATTCCCAACGCCGTAATTGGGCAAATTGGCAGCTTTCGGTTGGGTACTACTTAATAACTTTGTCAGTTCCGGTATAACCTCCAGGGCATCTGCAACCACATAATAGTCAGAGTTTGACATAATGGGTGCATCTTTATCTGAGTTTATTGCAATAACCATTTGGGAAGTTTTCATGCCTGCAAAATGCTGGATAGAACCTGAGATACCGCAGGCAATATAGACTTTTGGATTTACTTTTTCACCTGTCTGCCCAACCTGCATGGAATATGGAACCCAGCCTTCATCAACTGCAACCCTTGATGCTCCAACCGAGGCATTAAGTATTTTGGCACATTTAAAAAGAGTGGTGAAATTCTCAGGATTTTTCATCCCCCTTCCTCCGGCAATAATTATATCTGCCTCTGAAAGGTTTATGTCTGCACTTTTGTCATTTCTCCCTGTTTGAATCAATTTGAGTTTTGTTGCATCAAGATCAATTCCATCAAATCTTAAAATCCTGGTATCTGTCTGTGCCTTGACAGGTTTCACAGCATTGGGTTTTACACCAAATATCGGTATATTCCCTCTTGTTTTAATTGTGGCAATGGCTTTACCTGAATATTGTAAAGTTTTTGCAAGGCAGTTTTTTGTGTGACTGTCTGGTTGTAGATCAACATCAATGCAGCCCATGACAAGAGGGGCATCAAGCTGTGCTGCCATCCTCGGCAGAAGATCTTTGCCCATTGGTGTACAAAGACCAAAAACTGCATCAATATGGAATTTTTCTACGGCCTTGACCATGGCTTTTGCTCTTACAACAGGATTGTACTGAAGGTCAGATTCAAGAACTATATCGAGAATATTGGCAATGCCAAAGGATTTCAGATCAGGTTTCAGGGCTTGAATATCTGCATTTATAACAAAGGCAAAAAGCTCACAGTTTTTCTCTCTTGCAATGGTAATCATCCCAAAACAGATTTCTTTAACTTCCTCCCTGCCTGATTTTGAAACATCTGTCTCAATGATAACAGCGATATTTTTCATGATATCACCTTTGCTTCAAATTTCAAAATCTGCACTATCTGTTCTGCAGCCTGCACCGCAGTTCCTTTTATCTCTTCAGGATTTCGTTTTTGCAGCAAAGGTTCAAGTTTGACAACAGTCATGGAGTTAGTAACAGTTTCAATATTAAGATCAGTGAGAGCTATTTTTTTAACTGGTTTCTTTCTTGCTTTAACAATATCAGGGAAAGTCGGGTATTTAGGAACATTCAATGCTTTTCCAGCACCGACTACACAGGGCAGAGTCATTTTATACCTGTTTACTATCCCGCTGGAAAATTCATGGTCAACAATTGCTTCATTATCTTGAATATTAAATTTTACAATATTATTGACAACGGGAAAGTTAAACAAAGCCCCGATACGGAACATGGTCTGCATGCCTTCTGCATCAATGGACTCTTTGCCTGTTAAAATCAAGTCTGGGCTTCCATCCTGTTCAATGGCGGTTTTAAGGGCTTTTGCTGTAAGAATGCTGTCATGGTTTTCACTTGTCTGGACGAGAACACCCCGATCAGCACCCATGGCAAGAGATGACTGCAATGTTTTTTGCGCATCATCCGGTCCAAGACAGATTGCAATAACTTCCGCCCCCTGTATTTTATCCCTGATTTTGACGGCTTGAGTTATTGCATGTTCATCAAAGGGATTTATTAAGAATGCTATGTTTTGATCAATGCCGGCACCACCAGTAACTGTGATGCTGGCAGCAGAATCAGGAACATGTCTAACACACACATATATTTGCATTATTTAAAAAATTTCCCAACCGGTTTAGCCGTTTACTGAGAAAGAGGAGTTATAATTAATCTCTCTTTTTCTCGAGAAAAATCCGACATTCATTGTGCGGTCAATAAATTTATACTTGTATTGCATAGGCTCGTTATCATGATCCAGACCTTTTTCACACGCATCTATCAACTCTGCCATCATACGCCCCACAACAGGAGCGTTTTTATACTGGTTGCCTGAAGTTCCGATTGCCATATAAAATCCCGGCAGATCAGATTTATCATAAACAGGAATCCAGTCATCTGAGCAGTCATATAGATCAACAACACCCTTGGGCTGATTTGGCACGGCAAGAGATGGGATTCGTTTTCCAAGTCTGTAGCATTGTGCTTTCCACTGCTCTTCTGAAAGAACATTATCCCTGCCATGTCCTCCTTTTCCAGCATAAAATTCATCCGGGTCAACCCACTCCTGTGGATCACAATCAGGGTCTTCACTTCCAATAAGAAAGAGATTTCCCACCTCCGGTCGTACATAACATCCAATATCGCCATCAGACATGTGATAGCCGTCATTAATGTAATCATATTCATCAGGAGAAGGGCAGTACATTACTTCATGGCGAAGAGCTTTAGTTTTAATATTGCATCCTTCCCAGACACCCTCAGCCATTTTATTAATCTGGAATGAGTGGGGGCCTCCAACATTGACAACAATACCGGCATCTATCTTTGTGCCGTCTTTTAGTGTAATGCCTGTTATTTTGTTGTTTTCACTTCTTACATCAACTACTTCGGCATTAAAAATAAATTTTGAACCCTTTGCTTCAGCAGCTCTCATTATATTATGGGCAGAGAGGGCAGGGTCATTTACATAACCAGCTTCAGGACAGAAGATACCGCCCCCCAGCGCTTTTGTCGGCTCATCATAAAATTTTGGGTCTTCAGGTCGTCTGACCGGCCAGAATTCATGGAGATCAGCTACAGGAACAGCTTTTTTGATTTTATCATTGTCCCACTCTTCGTAGTCAACACCAACTTCATCATAATTTGCCTGGACTTTTTTCCAGTCATGCCCCTGGGATTTAAGAAGGATAGATCCCGTATTCATGTATTTTGCAAGGCCTTTTTCATCTTCTACATTATCAAGATAGTTTTCCCAGTCAAGCCAGTATTTAAAACCTTCGTATGCCATGGCAACACCGTCAGCAGTTGAGTAGTGTGCTCTTACAATAGCGCATGAACCTGCTGTTGATCCCTCTCCAGCATCTGGAAGTTTATCTACATTCAGAGTTTTATATCCCATTTTAGCCATTTCGTACGCAATGGGAGCTCCAATAACTCCGGCTCCAATAATAATTGCATCATATTTTTCACTCATAATTCACTCTCTCTTTTTTTAATATAGTTTATAATTATTGTTTTTATAATTCACTGACAAAATGATTAAATCTTTCTTCTCCAGCTGGTTTTAATCCGAATTCCTTTCCAGCATCAAGAATGGCGTGTATCATATCCCTTCCATATCCACGTGAACAGGTCAGTACCAACCCATGATTTTCAAGGTTTTTGCTTAAAGTCACAATCTGGCACGGAACATGTGAAAACGGTCCCTGGAAAAGAAAGGGAGCCTTTTTTTCAGGATTTAAAAAATCAAGTGATGTAAGTTTTTCACAAATTGAAAATATATTTTTCCCGACTAATGCCACAAACAGTGTAGCTTCTGTAACATCAGTAAATCCAGAATCTTCTGGCATGGCAATATCTTCTTTTCCAAAATTATATATTGATGCCTGGGTATTGTTCATGCGGTTCATAAGTATCTTCTTATCAAGAACACTATTGCCCGGGATTTCAGGGATGTTAATGTTAAATGGTTTTTGTCCCCCAAGATTGGAATCCTGGTAGTCAAACCGCTGTTTATGAGTCAGATCAATGAGATAAGGTCCGTCGCCTTCACCTTTGTATCCCATTACTATTTCCCAATTATTTCTGTTTTCTGTTTTAACAGGCGTACTTTTTAATACAACCGGAGAAACTCTCTTAATATCTTTCATGATTTTTTCCCTTACATTTTCATCCTTGAACCTTCAGGATCATAAAACGGCATCTCTACAACTTTTCCGTAAATGCGCTTGCCATTACACTCATCTTCATAAATTTCAAGCCTTGTACCGATTTTGGAAAGTGGACCGTCAACAAGAGCCATACCTACTGCCTCGTTTAAAGAGAAGCTGTCCCTTGCTGTACAGACATAACCTCTGACTTTTTCATCCACAATCAAAGAGCCGTCATGGGGAGCTCGGCCATTCTCTTCCATTTTAAATCCCACAAGTTTAAACCGGTCTTTATCCTTTTCAGCCTGGGAAAGTGCAACAGCACCAATGGTTTTTGCATCAGCTTTAGTGCGATCCCACAAAAATTCCAGGCCCACATCAAGAAGATTGGTTCTCTGCTCTGACTCCTGACCCAGGATGATATGGCATTTTTCCATGCGAAGTACATTTTGAGCCTCAACTCCAAAGTTCTGGATACGGAATTCTTTGCCGGCATCTTTAAGCATAAGCCAGACAGAGAGCATATAAGACGAAGGAACATGGAGTTCATAGGATAATTCTCCCACAAAGCCAAGGCGCATTGCTCTAACAGGGATGCAATCTTTGATATTAAACTCTTTATATTCTGAAAATCCAAATGCTTCATTGGATATATCCATATCCACTATTTTTGCAAGAACTTTTCGTGCATTGGGTCCGGCAAGATTTATTACACCCATGGAGTCGGTAAGGTTGACTATGTGAAAATTCCATTTGTCGTACCTTGTGTGATACCGTATCCATTCAACGGTTTGCCCGGCGCGGCCTGTGGATGTGGTAAAATAGTAATCATTTTCCCCAAGTTTTGTAATAACGCCGTCATCTATGACACAGCCGTCATCATTGCACATGGCAGAGTATTTCATTCGTCCCTGCTGCACTTTTGACATGTCAGAGACAAAAACCCTCTGCAAAGCTTTTAAAGCATCAGGTCCGTGAATTCTGAATTTACCAAGGGTTGAAGCATCAAGCATTCCAACATTGGATCTTATATTTTCTATCTCTTTTTTACATGTAAGATCATTACTGAAATACCTGGCACGCTGCCACACTCCTATATTTCTGAAAATCCCACCGTCTTCTCTCTGCATTTTGTCCATGGGAGTCTGTTTGAGCATGATATGATTGGTCCCGGCATAGGTGGAGAGCAGAGTTGGCACAAGCGGAGGTCTGGTGGTAGTGGGTTTTATGGAAATATCCGGCAGAGCCTGATATTTTGCAACATAGAGAGGCAGGTTGTGGCCCGGGATACCTCCCTGACCAGGGCCTGTTCCAGCTGAAGTAAATCTTTTGATAAGCTCTGGAACATCAAACCCCTTTTCAATTGCCTGTTTGATATTTTTAATGGTTGTATCTTCATCAAAACAGATAAAACTTTTTCTACCCTTTACAGGAGCTGTGACAAGCTTTGTTCCCCTTGTGGGGCCGGGAAGATTTTTTAAGCTTTTTTTAATATCACCGATTTCCTTAATGGAACAATTTTCACAATCAAGGGCAGCCTGCAGACCTGCAATGGTTCCGGATGTTTCAATGGAGAGAGGATTATCCAATCCAAGCAGACGTCCTGTGACATGGATTTTTTCAGGCAGTTTGTCAGCCAGGAAAAATCCAGTATGTGCATCATATTTGAGTTTTCCCTGTGCTATTGTTACAGGGCCTGTAACAGGAGTCATTCCAGCAGAAGCTACAATCAGATCACATGAAACTGTTTTGGATGCAAGGCCATCAATACTTGAGAGTTCAACATTTTTAACTCTCTTTTTCCCATTGGCTTTGCATGCAACCCAGCCTTTAAGCAGAGTTATGTTTTTATCTTCCAGTTTTTGTAAAAGCTCTGGATTCTGTCCATCTTCTCTTATATCTGCAATCAATTCAATATTAAGCCCGAGACTGCTGAGTTCCAGGGCAGCTTCAAGCCCAAGGTCATGGCCAATACTGAATACAGCCTTTTGACCCGGTAAAAGTCCGTATGTATTTGCAAGCCGCAGGGCACAGCCAATCTGCATGACGCCGGGTCTTTCATTGTTGTCAAAAATCAAAGGTCTTTCAATGCAGCCAGTGGCAACAACCACACTTTTTGCCCGGATTTCAATATATCTCTGGTCAAAAAGATCACTCTCTTTTCCAATCTGAAACCCGGTAATAAGGTTGTTATTATAAGCACCCACCATGGAAGTGTGGGTAAAAACCCTTATGTTTTCAAGGGCATTCACCTCTCTATCAAGCTCCAGAGCTCTGTCATGAAGGCTTTGGCTGCCTTTATCTTTTCCTGGTTTATATTGAGATGATCTGTATTCAAAAAAACCTCCCAGCCAGGGTCGGGCTTCCATGATAATAACCCTTAAGCCCTTTTTGGCTGCTGCAACGGCAGCCATCATGCCCGAAGGCCCACCGCCAATTATACATACATCTGTGGTGGGAAATATTTCATCATAAATTCCAGGCATCTCAAAATCCGGACTTAATGTGCCAAGACCCGCTGCCTTGCGGATCTGCTTCATGGCAATGGGCCATATGCTGGCAGGTTTATGCATTGTATTATAATAAAATCCAGCAGGCATCATCCAGTCCATCTTATCTATGAAAGACATCATGTCATTTTCAGCAGAACCTTTTACATTCTGCTCTTTTATAACCATTCCCTCTTTGAGCAGAGTGTTTTCACACCTGACATTGGGGATATTATCCACTTCCATGCAGGTATTGCTGCATTCTCCATCAAGAGAGTAAAGCCCTCTTGGTCTGTGATATTTCAAGCTTCGGGCAAAAATTCTTATACCATTTGCATATAAAGCTGTTGCAACAGTATCCCCTTCAACTCCATAATATTTTTTCTTTTTATATATAAAGCCGATTTTTCGGAAGCCATCTATTTTTAAAGTTGGCATATGATCAAGTCTGTTCATCATTTTTTTGCCTCCTTTTTCTCCTGTTCAAGATTAGTGGTAGTATCCCTTAAAATTGTAAACCATGAGCCGCATCCATCTTTATGGAACCACCACTCCTCCTGTACGCCTGCAACACATTTGTTCATGTGTACATATTCGCACCAGGCTTGAGGGTTAAGATCTTTCTCTTCAGGTCTTGGACCCTTTTCTTCGCCGCCGTATTTGAATTCATATCCATTTCTTTTTCCGCAGACAGGACATGTTATAGTCAAAGCCATTTTATTCTCCTTAAGCAGAATGCTAATTTTCCCAACTTCAGCGTTGGTAAAAAAATTTTAATCCTCGAAATACTACTTGTATGTCTGTGGTTAAAATTTTTTTCCGCCTTGAATTTGGAAAAATTATCTATTCTGCAACATTTCATTGTAACCAACTTTTTTAATTGTCAGGGGTATAATTTACCAAAGCTGCTGTTTCACCCATGAGCCTGTGCTCTTCATAACGTTTCAGGGCAAAGGGTTTGAATATGTCAGGGCATTGATCTGTTGCCATGAACTGTGCCATATATTTACCAACAGCAGAGCAGGATTTGAATCCAAAATAACCCCAGCCGCAATCCATGAAAAAACCTTCAACCTGGTTATTGCCGTCCATGATGGGAGCCATGTCAGGGGTCATATCAGCAAGACCTCCCCAGATTCTCATGAAACGAACTCCTCTAAGGCAGGGCAGGAACTCAGAAAGTGCTTCAGCCTGATGTTTAATATAGTGGGCAGTATTCAAAGTTGTATAATTTGGCCAGGGATCCATGTGAGCACCGGTTGCAACTTCACCTTTCAAGGTCTGGTTGGCATAGCAGTGATAGGCTCCTGAAGAGACAACATGATCCAGCAGTGGTTTTAAAGGCTGAGTTACCATGGCCTGGATAGTCAAAACAGAGATGGGAAGTTTTATTCCAAGCATATCATGGATCAGGGCTGCAGAATAACCACCTGCTGAAATCAATACCTGCCTGGTGTTTATTTTGCCTTCACTTGTTGTAACAGAGCATACTTTGTTATTTTTTGTTTCAATACCCAAAGCCTCTGTGTGCTGGTGAATCTCCACCCCATTTTTTGCAGCTCCCTTTGCAAGTCCCCACACCACAGCATCATGACGTACAATACCGCCAGGTGGATGAAACATGGCTCCGTGAATGGGAAAAGTAATATTTTCAGAGATATTTAAAGCAGGAACCAGCTCTTTTGCCTCTTTTGCATCAATGAGATGGCTTTCCACTCCGTGAAACTGTGCAGTGGCAATTGTCATGCGGGCAGCTTTCATGGCAGCCTCAGAATGCATAAGATTCAAATTGCCGCAATTATTGAACATTAAATTGTAATCCAGCTCTTTGGTAAGAACCGGCCAGAGGTCAAGAGCTTCCTTGTAAAGGGGAACATTATGCTGGGTCCGCTGATTGGCACGGACAATTGCAGTATTCCTGCCGGCACCTCCAAATCCGATATAGTTTTTTTCAATAATCGCAATATCGGTTATGCCATGTTCCTTTGCAAGGTAATAAGCTGTTGCCAGACTGTGAAGCCCGCCTCCAATGATAACCACATCATAACTTGATTTAAGTTTTGTTTTTTCTCCCCACAGGGGTTTGCTTTTAAAAATCATTGGTTTTCCCATATAATTATGGATTTTTGTCAATTACTGTCTATACTAAAATAGTCATTACGTTATGAAATGAATCATGTCAAGTATTTTTTTAAAAAAGACATTATTTATTTCATATCTATAATATTCTTGACATCACGATTCTAATAATCTTATGTTTTACTCAATATTATTATATCAAATTGAGGAAAACATAAATATTAAAAGGAAGTTTTAATATTTTTAAAATTTTACTTGACATGACAATATTTTATTACTATTTGCGATAAGTATAGTTCCAAATAAATCCTAAATAAGGGCGTGATATCATGGCTAAAGGCAGTTACAGCATTCGTTACAATCCAGAGAAATTAAGAAAAATGATTGAAGATGGAAAAAGTGCAAAGGAGATCACAAAAGAGTTTAAAATTTCTCCCTATACACTTCGGGAGCATTTAATGATGCTTCAGGATCTTGATAAGAAAATTTACGTTATTAAAGGTCTTTTTAATTATTCTCAGGAGAGGGAAGTAAAGATTAAAAAGGAAGGAATAATTTTTTCCAAGGAGATGCCCTAAAAAACAGGTTTTACACCGGGGGACTCATTTGAGATGACCGTTGAAGACAATAAGATTGTCCTGAAAAAAAAATCGTGTTATTAAACACTTGAAAAAGGAGGTGCTTTGTGGCGAAACAAGAGTTTCAAATCAAAACAGCAAAAACGATAAAAAACCTGGATAATAAGTATTTTAAATATGATATCCAGCCCTGGGTGTTTTTTGGTTCTGCAGGGCTGATTCTCGCAGGGGTTGTATTCACCCTGATTGCAGGAGAGTCAGCTGAAACATTATTTGCAGGCATAAAGGGTTGGATAAGTGAGTATACAGGGTGGTTTTTTGTGCTGACCATGAACGTTGTGTTAACCACCTGCATAGGAATTATGGTGTCACCTCTGGGAAAACTTCGCATAGGAGGAGGAGATGCTGAACCTGAATTTACCTACCCAAGCTGGTTTGCCATGCTCTTCAGCGCTGGAATGGGTATAGGTCTGCTCTTTTATGGTGTGGCTGAGCCAATGTTCCATTATATTGCCAATCCGCTTGCAGAACCTGGCACTCTTGCGAGTGCCAAGGCCGCCATGGAGATAACTTTTCTTCACTGGGGATTTCATCCCTGGGGAATATACGCTTTCATTGGACTGGGACTGGCTTTTTTCGGTTTTACCAAGGGCCTTCCCCTCTCCATACGAAATATTTTCTATCCTATTTTAAAAGAACGAATCTATGGCGGATTTGGCAATACCATTGATATCCTTGCCACTATCTCCTGTCTGTTTGGCGTGGCCACCTCTCTTGCTTTTGGTGTACAGCAGGTGAATGCCGGTCTGTCGCATCTTTTTGGTGTTCCTCAAAGCGTAAACGTGCAGGTAATGTTAATTGCAGGCATAACAGCGCTTGCCACCTGGTCGGTGGTGCGTGGTCTGTATGGGGGCATTAAACTGCTCAGTAACCTGAATATCGGTCTTGCACTTTTATTAATGCTCTTTGTATTCGTTCTTGGGCCCACCCTTTTTGTCCTCAATGGATTGGTTGAAAATTTTGGAAATTACATCCAGAATTTCTTTAGTCTTGGATTCTGGAACGAAACCTATACAGACAGTGGTAAATGGCAGAACGGCTGGACAATATTCTATTGGGCATGGTGGATTGCCTGGTGTCCATTTGTAGGGATGTTTATAGCACGTGTCTCCTATGGGCGAACCCTGCGTGAATATCTTCTTGTTGTATTAGTTGTTCCCACCATGGTAACCTTTGTATGGATGACCGTATTTGGTAACAGTGCCATCTATATTGAAAGATTCATGGGTGGCGGTATGGCTAAAGCGGTTCAGGAAAATATTCCGGTCTCGCTGTTTATCTTTCTTGAGAGTTTTCCATTAAGCACGGTAACATCAATGCTTGCCATAGTCGTGGTTATTTTCTTTTTTGTTACATCTTCTGACTCCGGCTCCATGGTAATCGATATTATAACAGCCGGCGGCAATCCTGATCCTCCAACACCTCAACGTCTGTTCTGGGCAATCCTTGAAGGCGCTGTTGCAGGAGTTCTCTTGCTGGGAGGAGGAATTGTGGCTTTGCAGACCGCAGCAATAAGCACAGGGCTTCCCTTTGCAGTTATCATGTTTTTAATGTGCTTTTCTATTATTAAAGGACTTATAGATCATGTCAAGGAGCATGGCTATGAGTGATACACCAGGTTTCCAAGTAGTAAATTTTCAAAAAGGAGGTACATATGCGAAAAAAAATAACCATTTATAAATTGACAATGCTGATTAGTATATTGGCATTATTGACAGTTATTGTTCCAGGGAATGCCGTGGCAGCTGAGAAAACGGTTCGCCTCTCCTATGTGGAGTGGTCAGAAACTGTTGCAGCCACCAATATGGTGAAAACAATAATAGAGGAAAAGCTTGGAGTTGCCTGTGATATCATTCCAATGTCTGCAGACAAAATGTGGGAAGCTGTAGCTACAGGAAAGGTCGATGGTATGGTTGCAGCCTGGCTGCCAACGACACACAGCCATTTTTATGCACAATATAAAGATCAGATAGTGGATTTAGGCCCGAATCTAACCGGGACTCAAATCGGACTTGTGGTGCCGGATATTACAGTGGGCCGGCAGACAGCCGGTTCAGGCCAACACAACACTCCATATATCAAAGCAAATTCCATTGAAGATCTGAAACAATATGCAGATAAATTTAATCGGAGAATTATTGGAATTGACCCGGAATCAGGCATAATGCAAAAGACTCAACAGGCGCTGCGGGAATACGGATTGTATGACTATGATCTGATTAAAGGCAGTGAAGTCTCCATGACTGCCGAACTCTCCAATGCCATTAGAAAACAAAAATGGATAGTGGTGACAGGATGGGTCCCACACTGGAAGTTTGCCAGATGGAAACTGAAATTTCTTGATGATCCCAAAAATATTTTCGGCGGCAAAGAGAAAATTCATACTATAGTTCGAAAAGGGTTAAAAGAGGACATGCCTGATGTGTATAAGTTTCTTGATAATTTTAATTGGGTGCCTGAAGAGCTGGAACAGTTGATGATCTGGATTCAGGAAGACGATGGTATGTATCCAGGTGAAAAAGCCCTGCGTTATATGCGTTATCATAAGGATCAGATAGACTCATGGTTGAAATGATAATATAAAACATGGTTTGAGTGTGCTGCCATATAGCTGCAGCACACCCCCCAGATTTTCAATATTTTATTGATCAGCCTGTCAATCTTTAAAAACACTCCAGACCATAGACATCACCATTGGAGTAAAAACCATGAATAGAAAAAAATATACAAATTTTTTCTCAGCATTGGGATTTCAAAAAAAACTCTTCTCTATTATTGGCATCTGTTTTATTCTTACACTTTTAACAGATCTTCAATCCAATGCTCAGGCCAATGCTCAAGAGAAGCTTGAACAATCTGCCATATCTGTATCCATGGCACGGGCAACATGGGATACTGGCTGGTTCCAGACAGAAATTTTTAAAAAACTGATAGAAGAACTTGGCTACAAGGTCAAAGAGCCGAAAACCATGGATAACCAGGAATTCTATCTGTCCGTGGCAAAAGGTGAAGTAGATTTATGGGCAAACGGATGGTTCCCAGGGCACAAGAGCTTCGTTGAACACGACCAGGTAAAGGGCAGAGTAGAAGCAGTTGGATTTGAGGTTATAGCGGGTGCTCTTCAGGGGTATCTTGTGGATAAAAAGACTGCTGATAAATTCGGGATTAAAAATCTCGATGATTTAAAGAACCCTGAAATTGCCCGGATGTTTGATCAGAATGGTAATGGCAAAGCTGATCTCATTGGTTGTAATGCTGGCTGGGGATGCGAGTCTGCAATAGACCACCACCTGGACACATACGATTTACGTTCCACTGTTGAGCATATTCAGGGAGATTATTCTCCTTTGATGCATGAAACCATTGCCCGTTATAAGCAGGGTAAACCAATTCTGTTTTATACCCGGACTCCCAACTGGACTGTGGGCACCTTGATCCCGGGTAAAGATGTGGTTTGGATAGAGGTACCCTTTGCCAGCCTGACCAAAGAGAAGAAAAATCTGCAAAATCAAACAACAATCAGGGGAGTTGCAGGATGCGTAAATGACCCCTGTTCCATTGGTTTTCCTCTCAATGATATCCGGGTTGTAGCCAATAAACAATTTTTAAAAAAATTTCCAGACATAAAAAAATTATTGGAACTGGTGACAATTTCCCTAAAGGATATTTCCAGACAGAACGCTAAAATGCTTGACGGTGAAGATGCCTATGAAGATATTTGTCGTCATGCCCAAGAGTGGATACAAAGTAACAGAAAGAAAATAGATAAATGGCTTAAAGCTGCTGAAAAATTTCAGATACCAAAAAAACTTTGGTTTTGCCGGGCAGTGAAATAAAAATCAGACCGGAATCAAGACCTCTGCGAGTGGTGACCCAGCTGGCGGAACCTTTTGTGATCTATCAAGATAGAGAATATATAGGGTTCAGTATTGAACTATGGGATAAGATAGCTCAGGAGCTTGATTTAAAATATGAGATTTATGGAGTTAATACTATAGCAAAGCTGCTGGATGAAGTGAAGCGGGGTTCTGCAGATGTTGCTGTGTCTGGAATTGGAATAACATCAAACCGCGAAAAAATTCTTGATTTTTCACACTCTTTCTTTGAATCCGGGCTTCAAATTATGGTTCAGAAAGATCCTGATACTCTGTTAAGAAAAATTGTTTCAAAAATTTTTTCAATAATTTTTTCAATAATTTTTTCCACTGAACTTCTGTTTGGTATTTTGGTCTTTTTTATCATAGTTCTTATTGCAGCTCATATTATCTGGGTTCTGGAGCGTAAAAACAATCCGCAATTTCCAGAAAGCTATCTCAAGGGTATCTGGCAGTCCATATGGTGGGCTGTTGTCACTGTTACAACAGTAGGTTATGGAGATACGACACCAAAGGGAACAATAGGTCGTCTTTTTGGACTGTTCTGGATATTAGCCGGATATTTTGTTTTTGCCTATTTTACAGCAACTGTAACCACTACGGTTACAGTTCAGGAATTGCATGGAACAATTAACTCAATAGAAGATCTATTTGACAAAAAGGTGGCAACAGTCAAGAAAAGTACTGCTGCACACTATCTCTCACAGCAGGGTTTGTCCGCAGTTGAACTTGAGGATATAGAAAAAGCTTACCATTTATTAGAGGAAGGCAAAGTGGATGCTGTTGTCTATGATGCGCCTGTCCTGCATCATTATGCGTCTAAAAAAGGTAAGGGCAAAACTCAGGTGGTGGGTTTAATTTTCAAGGAGAAAAATTATGGTATCATATTTCAGGAAAAAAGCAATCTGCGGGATCGTGTTAATATATCTCTGCTGAAACTTATAGAAACCGGTGAGTATGATAGGATCAAAACAAAATGGTTTGGATCATGATCCTCAGCTCTTTCGTTTTAGCATGAATGAAATTATATCAATTTCTTATGAAAAATAAGATATGATTTGTTTCATATGCACTTGACACACCTCTATTATTTTTATAAAAGAAAAATTAATTTTATTAAATAATATATTATTTATATGGAAGTTACTGCAAATTAAAGCTGTGCCTTTCATGCTTTTTAAATTTTTCAGGTTAAAAAAATAATGAATGATCCAATATCACATCCAGTAATAAACGACATTTCAAATAAGCTTGATTCACTTACTCCCAAAGCCCAGATACTGGGAAATTATATAATGCAAAACCCTTCCAAGGCTGTTTTCATGACCACAAAGGGACTTGCCCAGACCTGTGATATCAGTGAGGCAACAGTGGTTAGATTTGTCAGTACCCTGGGATACGAAGGATATTCAGACTTTCAAAATGCATTAAAGGATTTTGTAAACACAGGTCTTTCACTTCCTGAAAGAGCTGATATCAAAGGCATTAAAGAGCATGGTGCAGACAGACTCCACAGGGGTGTTCTTGAAGAGCTGGGCAACCTGCAGCATCTCTATGAAAATATCAGTGTTGAAACCATGAATGAATTTGTTGATCAATTAGATAAAGCCCAAACTGTTTATGTTGTCGGTTCACGAATATCATATACATATGCCTATTATCTTGGCTGGTCATTAACAAAGATCAGAAAAGGAATTCATATTTTAAAAGGCAGTGACAGCACATCTTTTGATCTGCTTGTAAATGCAAATTCTCCAAGTCTTGTGATCCTTACAACTTCAACAAGATACCCCAATGAACTTATAAAACTTGCCAGGATGATCCAACGCAGCAGCCATACACTTTTGACCATGACAGATTCCAGTATCTGCCCCATCACAGGGTTTTCAGATTTATCTCTTGTAGTTCCTTCAAGATCTATTCCCTTTATCGGTAATGTCTCAGGTATGCTTGTTGCGATTCAATACATTGTTCAGGAGCTGGCAAATAAAAGAGGAGAAGCCCTGGAAAATTATCATAAACAGCTGGAACAGGTTTATCTGGAAAATGATATTTTATTTAATCTTAAACCAAGATAGGGATTTGAGTTATGAGTTGCGGAGTTAATTCGACACTCTGTTTATCATAATTTGATATTTTTTTAAAGGAGAGGTGAAAAATAGGGTGTGCGACAAATTTATGGGTAATTTTATGCACACGCTCGATTCTCCCAAAAATCTTCCCAGCGGTTACTCATGATACAGCAACGTAACGCGATTATATTATTTGCATTTTTTACT
>JAQIBP010000172.1 GCA_027858995.1 Deltaproteobacteria bacterium
TTCTCTTCCTCCGATAGGATAAAATTCAATTTCCTGAATGACCCTGAGCAGCGTGGCCTGGACTGTAAGCGGAATGTCTGTCCTTTCATCAAAAAAATAGGTGCTGAATAATTACAAAAAATGAACAGTTGAATTTAATGAATAAGGAATTTAAGATAAAAATGGATGAATTGACTCGGAAACTAAAAGGTATGAAAATTGCTTTAAAAACAGTAGAGCGCCTTAAGATTGAAAATAAAACACTTCGGCAGCAGATAGAAGATTTCAAAAAAATTGATCTTCAAAGTGATAAAATCGATGATGTTATGTGAAAAATATTAATTTCACGGGATACGGGTAAAAATGGAAAAAATTTTAATTGTGGATGATGATGCGGCAATTTTAAAAGTTTTAACATTGAGGCTTGAGGCAGAAAACTATTCAGTAAAAAGTGTAACAGGTGGAAATGAAGCTGTTGCTCTCCAAAAGCAAGGTTTCTTCGACCTTGCCCTGATTGACTATCAATTAAAAGGAGAAACAGGGATTCAATTGATGGAAAAACTTCACGAGATTGATCCGAATCTGCCTGTTGTCATGATAACGGCCTACGGAACAATAAAAAGGGCAGTGGAAGCTATTCAAAAAGGGGCGCACTCCTTTTTGACCAAACCTTTTAAAGATGCTGAACTTATTCATCAGGTGAGAACCTGCCTTGAAAAGAAAAAACTGATCAAAGAGGTAAAAGAACTTCGTGATATGGTGTCAAAACAATATGGGTTTGACAACATCATCAGCAAAGATAAAAAAATGGAAAAAGTCCTTAAGTTAGTTGCCCAGGCGGCAAACACTGATTCCAATATCCTGATTCAGGGCGAAAGCGGTACTGGCAAAGAACTTATTGCTAAAACCCTGCATGTAGCAAGTTCCCGCCGAAAGGCCCCGTTTATAGCAGTGAATTGCGGGGCTATTCCTGAAACACTTTTTGAAAGTGAACTCTTCGGCCATAAAAAGGGGGCATTTACCGGGGCGGTCAGCAACAGGCAGGGATTGTTGGAAAAAGCCCAGAGAGGCACCTTTTTTTTTGATGAAATTTCAGAAATTCCGCTTTCAGTCCAGGCCAAGCTGCTCAGGGTCATTCAGGAAAATGAATTTTATCCTATCGGAGGAAGAGAAAAGGTCTTTTTGGATGTAAGAATGATTGCAGCAACTAACACCGATATTTCAGAAGAAGTGAAGAAAGGCAATTTCAGAGAGGACCTCTATTATAGAATCCATGTAATACCCATAAAACTTCCCCCTTTACGGGAAAGAAAAGAAAGTATCCCGCTTCTGGCCCATCACTTTTTGAATGAATTCAAAATTCAGATGGATAAACCTGTGAAGAAATTTTCTTCTATGGCCATGGAAAAGCTTCTTCAGTCATCATGGCCCGGGAATATCAGAGAACTTAAAAATGTTATTGAATACAGCGTTGCCATGTCTGAAAGTGATATAATTTCTCAAGATTTGATCATCCTTAATGAAGCAGAGCATTCCCTTAATGAAGTGAAATCTTTGAAAGATGCCAAATTGGATTTTGAAAGAGATTACTTGGTAGAACTGCTTGAATTTACACAGGGGAATATATCCAGGGCTGCCAAACTTGCAGGAAAATACAGAGCTGATTTTTATACATTGATGAAAAAATGCGGGCTGCAGGCAGATGACTTTAGAAAATAAGTGTAGGAAATTCCATACGATTTTATCATCTATAAATAGACCCGTAACTTTAAAAAAATACTAAAGGCAACCTCCCCCTTCTATGAAGTCTTCTATGGCCCCCTAAGCTGTTTTTATAGAGGGCGGCCTTAAATAAATGGTATAAAAAGTATATTAAAAATCTTTTTTCTCTCTTTATCTAATAAAATAAGTGTATGAAAAACCAGTCATTATAGTAAGGGGCGAATGCCCCGTGCGATATGAATACCACATGATAGGCAATAATGGTGTATGAAATTCCATGCATATATTTATTGTGGGTGTTAAATGTGGTCAAAAAAAATCACCATTATATCAGTATGTTCTAGTTTGCAGCCCTGTGGCATGAAACTTGTTATATAAATATTTAGAAGAGTTCAGGATAGTGGTTTAACAGACAAACAAATTAAAAAACTTTTTCATGCAGTAAGACCTGTGAAAGCAATAAATTTAACAACAAAAGTAAAATATGATTTATAATTTTTTTTTTAAAACCAATTGCTATAGACTAATTTTTATAATTTTTTCATTTATATTCACTTCTTCTTCCTTTGCTGCCGTGCTTCACTGGAGCCCGGTTGATTCAACTGAAGAGTATGTCATTTCAGGTTATAAAGTGCATTATGGGACAAGTTCAGGAGAATATACCAATATTGTTGATATTGATGGGCAGGATAATACTTCATGTGACCTGGATACTTTAAATCTTGTGCCAGCTCAAACTTACTATTTTGCTGTCAGTGCATATTCAACAGCGGGCCTGGAAGGTTCTTTATCTTTGCCTATCTCTTATTCCACACCAGCAGAGGGTCCATATATTGTGCAATATCCTTCCATTGATTATGTCAATAATATTATAGATGTTACATTTAGCGAGAATAATATGCAGGGAACTAATGTCAAAAACAACTATGATTTTAGACCCACAATTTTTTTTAATGAAGCATATGACATTGTTCTGCCAGATGAGATAAATCAGCCCGGGACTTACCGGCTTTTAATGGACTATATCCCGGAGAGAACCATCATAACGATGACAGTTAACAATGTTACAGATGATAAAGGTAATGCCCTGGTATCCAGTACTATTGTTTTAAATGACAATGACAATGACAGCATGGCAGATGACTGGGAAACATATTATGGAATCAGTACAGCTTTTCTTGATCCTGATGCAGATGGGCTTGAAAATAGATCAGAGTTTGAATGGGGCACCAGTCCAGTTGATGATGATAGTGATGATGACGGCATGGATGATGGCTGGGAAGTGCAAAACAGCTTGAATCCTGTATTGGATGATTCTGATGGAGATATAGATGGTGACGGTATCAGCAATCTTGATGAGTATAATCAGGGCTCTGGAGTTTCAAATCGAAGTCCTGATAAACCTGTGCTTAATCTGCCTGTTAATTTTGCTGTTAATGTTGAATTAAATCCACAATTAATTACAAACCCCTATGTTGATCATGAGAATGATGATCATATAAAAACCCAATGGCAGATTAGTACAGAACAAACGTTTACAATTTCTGAAAATATTCTGTTTGAGCAGGAAACCTATGACTCATTAACTAATTTGACTATTCCGGAATTTATTATAGAAGCCAACAATACCTATTATTGGCGGGTTCGATTCTTTGATGTTTTAAACGGCAGGTCTCCCTGGTCAGATATATTTTCTTTTACAACCATGACCAACAATCCTGAAGATTCTGACGGGAATGGTGTTCCTGATATTCAACAAGTGGAAGATGGTACTATTGATCTTAATGATGACGGTTATCTTGATGTTCTGTCAAACACCTATAAAATGGTGACCAATGGCCACATTTCAATTAGCCTTGAAGCATCAAACTATGTTACAGACATTGAGCGCTTAAAATCTATTGATCCAGATGATATCTCTGACACGTTTGGTAAACCAGATGATTTGCAATTTGGATTAATACAGTTCAAAATAGGTGTCACCAATCCAGGTGATACCGCCCATGTGAATATATATTTTTCAGAGCCGGTGGGAAAACACTGGTATAAGTATGACATTGTTAACGGGTGGAGAGAATATTCAAAAGATTACCCGGGCAATGTTGTATTCAGCCCAGACCGAAAATCTGTAGTACTCCGTCTTGTTGATGGTGGCCCAGGAGACAGTGATGGGATTGCAAATGGTATTATTGTTGACCCTTCAGGTCCCGGAGCTTATTTGTCCAGCACTTCAGATTCTGTTAGCGGCAGTGGCGGAGGCGGAGGTTGTTTCATTGCCACTGCTGCATTTGGATCTTACATGGAAAAGCATGTTGAGATATTAAAAGATTTTAGAGATCTGTATCTTTTAAAGTTCCGGTCTGGAAGTGCTTTTGTAAAAGCATATTACAAATATTCCCCACCAATCGCTGATGTGATTGCCAGGCACACTGTATTGAAAATCATTGTCAGGATCGGACTGATGCCACTTATTATATTCGCTTATATTTTAATCCATGTGTCATTGTTTTATCAAAGCGTGATTTTTCTTTTTATAATATTTGTGATGGCAATGTCATATACAATGTGCAAGGCTCGAAGAGTTGCGTATGCAAACAATTTTGAAACCGGAGTGCACAATGGTACATGAGGCTGGTTTTCGAATTTGGCAATATTTTGCTGCAACAAAGTAGATGGGTGAGTATGTGAGCATATCTCTTCTGCGAGTTATTCAATGGCTGCAATGCACTCTATCTCTACAAGGGCATCCTTTGGAAGCCTGCCGACTTCAAAAGCCGATCTTGCTGGTTTATGTCCGTTCAAACTTTTCTCATATATTTTGTTCATTCCCATAAAATCATCCATGGTTTTTAAAAAAATCGTGGCTTTAATGATTTTATCAAGGCTTGTGCCAATTTCAGATAACACAATTTTAATATTTTCCATTACCTGTGCTGTTTGCTCTTCAATGGTAGTTCCTGTAATTTCCATGGTTTCAGGGTCAAGGGGTATCTGACCGGAACAGAATGCCATTTTGTTGTGAATAATAGCATGGCAGTATGGTCCAATTGCATCAGGGGCTTTTGCTGCAAATATTTGTTTCATAAAATCCTCCTTTTAAGAGTATAAGATAATTCCAAACGCCGAGTGATATTGGGATAGGATCATATTTCCATTTATTGTTTTTGTACACTCTTTTTTTCTTATTTGATCCAAAAAATTTATGAGGTCAATCATTTCATCAACTCATATTAATGGGGAAAAATATTTTTATCTGTTTTTAATTAAACTGTTCTGATATTATATATGGAATTTCAATCTGTTCTCTTTTGAAATGTTAATTGCATCTGTTCTATTCTTGCTCAAAACAGATGTGCCCAAAGAAAACCTGAAATTTGCAGGAGTATATCCATGACGATTTACAGTGTTAAAACCATTGAAAACTGCTGGATACCCATGCCCGATGGTCAAAAACTTGCCGCCAGAATCTGGATGCCCGTAAATGCTGAGGGCAAACCTGTTCCGGGCATATTGGAGTATATCCCATACCGCAAAGGCGATTTTACTGCTGTTCGTGATTCAGGACTTCACCCCTGGTTTGCAGAACGGGGATATGCCTGTGTCCGGGTTGACCTCAGGGGAAGTGGAGATTCAGATGGTATTTTAAAGGATGAATATCTTGAGCAGGAGTTGGAAGACGGCGAAAATGTCATAGCCTGGATTGCAGACCAGCCCTGGTGCGATGGTAATATCGGAATGATAGGTATTTCATGGGGTGGTTTTAACGGGCTTCAGATTGCAGCCAGGAGTGTGCCAAATCTGAAAGCTTTGATAACAGTTTCATCAACAGATGACAGGTATGTAGATGATGTGCACTACATGGGCGGCTGCCTTTTGAGTGATAATCTCTCCTGGGCTTCAACAATGTTTGCTTACAACTCCTGTCCTCCTGATCCAGAGGTTGTGGGTAAAAAATGGAAAAAAATGTGGATTGACAGACTTGAAAATAGTGGTCTGTGGCTTCATACATGGTTGTCCCACCAGACCCGTGATGATTATTGGAGGCATGGATCTATTTGTGAAGATTTTTCTGCGATAAAATGTCCGGTTTTTACTGTAAGTGGATGGGCTGACGGTTATTCCAATGCAGTGTTCAGACTTCTTGAAAGCCTTGATGTTCCAAGGAAAGGTCTTATTGGTTCATGGGGGCACAGGTATCCCCACATTGGAGAACCTGGCCCTGCAATAGGTTTTTTGCAGAAAGCATTAATGTGGTGGGAGAGGTGGTTAAAAGGAAAACAAAATAAAATAATGCAGGATCACATGCTAAGGGCATGGATGCAGGACAGTATAGACCCTGAATATGATGATGAAGGACGTCCCGGCAGATGGGTGGCTGAGTGTTCATGGCCATCACTGGGAATAAAGGATAAAATTTTTTGTTTTAATCCAGGGCGGTTAGACACTGTGGATGTCAAAATTCCTGAAAAAGGGCTTGTTATTCAGTCTCCACTCAGTGTAGGGCTTTTTGCTGGAAAATGGTGTTCCTACAGTGCATCAACAGATCTTCCAACAGATCAGCGAGAGGAGGATGGAGGAGCACTTATTTTTGATTCCTCTCCGCTGGAAGCATCTCTGGAAATTCTTGGATCTCCTGTAGCAGAAATTGAAATTTCTTCTAACAGGCCCCAGGCAATGGTTGCTGTCAGGCTTTCAGATATTGCCCCCAGCGGTAAAGTTACAAGAGTAACCTATGGCCTTTTAAATCTGTGTCACAGAAATGGTCATGTCAAACCTAAACTCCTGAAACCGGGGCACAGGTATAAAATCCGGGTCAAGCTCAATGAAATAGGCCAGACATTTCGAAAAGGGCATTGTATCAGGGTGGCCATATCCACGTCTTACTGGCCCCTGGCCTGGCCGTCCCCTGTACCTGTAAAACTTACTGTTTTTTCAGGGCATAGCAGGATTATTCTGCCTGAGCGCGAATCAAGTCCCCTTGATAAAAACCTGACTCCCATTAGAAAACCCGTCAGAGCTGAACCCCTGAAAACAAAACTGCTTACTCCTGAACAAAGAGAGTGGACAGTGACCCATGATCTTGCAAACAATGAAATTACAGTAAAAGTCATAAAAGATGACGGAGCTTTCAGACTGGAAAAAAAAGGGATGGAAGTCCATAAAAAAGTAAAAGAACTCTATACCTATAACCATAATATCTACAACTCTGTCAGGGGTGAAGTGTTGGGTGTCAGATCCTTTAGACGAAAGGGCTGGTCTGTAAAAACAATAACAAGAACGGTTTTAACTTCTGATGAAGCCTATTTTTTCATCCGGGCTGAACTTGATGCCTATGAAGGTGATGTTAGAGTTTTCAGCAAATCCTGGGATGAAAAAATTTTAAGAGATCATGTTTAAATACCTGAGGGGAGGGACTCATGAAAAAAAATATATTTGTTGTGGGGCTGGATAATTTTAACCTGAAAATTTTAAAACGTATTAAAGGAGCATCAAATATTAATTTTCATCCACTTCTTGATTATTGGGAAATCAGGGGATGTGATGAGTATCCTGTGGAAGATCTTATCAACAGATGTGAAAACAGGCTCAACAGGTTTGAAGGTTCAATTGACGGCATTATAGGGTATTTTGATTTTCCATCAACTGACATTGTTCCGATTATCTGTAAAAAATACAGTCTTCCTTCAGCCTCCATAGAGAGCGTGATGAAATGTGAAAATAAATTGTGGGCACGAATGGAACAAAAAAAGGTCATCAAAGATCACATGCCTGAATTCAGAGGATTCAAGCCTAAGGATGTACATGGTCAGGATCAGCTAGATATGTCTTTTCCCTTTTGGATAAAACCTGTAAGATCTTTTAAGTCGTATCTTGCATTTAATATTATTAATGAGAATGCATTCTTACAAGGTATTAGAAAACTTAAAAACAGTGTTCACAACATTACAGACCCCTTTCGTATCCTTCTCGGGTATGCCCAAATTCCAGATGACTTTAAACCTTTTCTTGATCACTCCTGTATTGCCGAGAGCCTGTTGACAGGAAGCCAGTGTACTGTTGAAGGCTATGTTTATGACAAAGAAGTTATCTGTTATGGAATAGTGGATTCCATTCGTGATGAGGATCGTTCTCCTTTTATTGGATATGAATATCCTTCACGCCTTCCCGGATATGTTAAAAAAGAGATAATCAATATATCCAAGAGAATAATGACCCATATCCAGTACGACAATGCCACATTTAACATAGAGTATTTTTATAATCAGGTTGATGACACCGTATGTCTTCTTGAAATTAATCCTAGATGTTCCCAGTCCCATGCCCATCTTTTTGAGAAGGTTGATGGTGTTTCAAATCTCGCTGTAATGGTGGACCTGGCCCTTGGCAGAAAACCCCAGTTTAAAAAGGGTGAAGGCAGGTTTAACTGCGCAGCAAAGTATATGGTACGGGTTTATGAAAATGGTATCATAACAAAGATTCCAGGGGGAAAAGATATTGAAAAATTGAAAAAATTAATTCCAGATGCTGAAATAAAGATCCTGGCAGATGTTGGGACACGATTGTCTGATCTTGAAAATCAGGACAGTTACAGTTATGAACTCATGGATATTTTTATTGGTGCCAAAGATCAAAGAGATCTTGCACTGAGATATGACACATGCCTGGAGATGCTTCAATTAAGTATGGACCTGAAATTCAGGCGGTCAAAAGCTCGAAAAGTCTATATGAAAGGAGGTATTAAATGAATTCTTTTGATAATATCAGGAAATGTGACAGGAAATATCACAACATGAGAATTATCTATACAGAATCCGGGTCAGAGAAGTGTCATCCTGTAAGAGTATTGAACTATAGTGAAAATGGTATCTATTTTGAAAATCTGCACCATATCCAGCCTGGTGCTGTTCTTGTTTTCTACAGCAGAGGAGGGGAATTGCCTGCGCATGTAACAGATAAAAATCTCACAAGTTTTAAATCAATGGCCAGAGCTGAAGTTAAGTGGTGCAAAGATCTGAAGGATAGGGAATACCCGCATTTTGGAATTGGGACCCAATACCTTTAAGATATTTAAAATGTCACCACAGGTTCTTTTAAGCTCAGAACTAAAAAAGTTCATTTTCAAGGATCAACGATGAAAGAGCTATCATTCCGATCAGTTCTCCTCCATCCTCAACCGCAGTTCTCCGTATGCCGGCTCTATAAAGCATGCGGGCTACATAGCGTATATCCATATCAGCAGGAACAGTGATAATTGGTTTTGTCATGATTTCATAGACATGTACATCAGAAGAAGAGCGACCAGGTATTATCACTTTTTTTATAAAATCATGAACCGCCACTATACCCCAGGCATCATCGGCATGACGCTTTTTAACAATAAGCGAAGAGACTTTACCAGAGCGCATTTTGGAAGCAGCTTCCTTGGCTGTAGCCATACCGTCAATAGATACAATTCCCTTGTGCATCACATCCCTGGCCCGAACTATTGATCTATTATCAGGTGCCATAATTTTTCCTCCTTATAAAAATAAATATTATTGTTAAAAATATTTTTTTTTAACTTCTTCTTTAAATTGTTCCATTTGACTTTCCAGACCCACAACATGGTCAACAGGTATAGCAAAAGCAATGCCAGTTCCAGGTTTGTGAAATTCCCCTGCCTGTTTTATAACATCCAATATCGTAACACTAAGATGCTCTTCCACAAGAAACATAATTATGTCACTCTGGGCTTCAAGGGAGAGTCCAAAAAAGGTTTTAGCCTCACGGATACCTGTCCCTCTGCCAGGTATAATTGTTGCTCCGGTAGCTCCTGCCTCTTTTGCCTTATCAACAATATGATCAGTTAGATCTGCCTTTACCGAGGATAAAATAAGTTTAAAGCGCATTACTTTTCTCCCTTGATTTTGTTTTGTGTTTAGTAAACCAGTGCATTAACTGGGCATAGCCCATAACAGTTATTATTGGACAAAGGCTTGCAAAAGCGATAAGGCCAAAACCGTCCAAAGCAGGGTTTCGGCCTGGTACTGTTGCAGCAAGTCCAAGGCCAAGCGCTGCCACAAGTGGCACTGTAACAGTTGAAGTAGTAACCCCGCCAGAATCATATGCCAGAGGAATGATATTTTTCGGGGCAAATATAGTTTGTACAATAACAATCATATAGCCAGCAAGAATGTATTGATAGAGTGGTGTGCCAGTGATAATACGAAATGTTCCCAGACTTATTCCAAAAGCAACTCCCAGGGCTACGGTAATTCTTAAACCCCATTGGCTGATGATTCCGGCAGATACCTCACTTGCCTTATAAGCAACGGCTATCAGCGATGGTTCAGCAATTGTGGTTGCAAAGCCAATCATGGCAGCAAAAAGATAAACCCACCCATACGCTTTCCAGTCTGTATCCATGACAATTTTATCTGTACCGTAAATAAAGGCAGGATCAGACAATTGGGTCGCCATTATATTTCCCAGAGGAAAAAGTGCTTTTTCAAGTCCTGCCAGAAACAGAGCAAGACCAATAACAACATAGACACCTCCAACAATGAGACGGCTAATATGAGCAATCGGCTGGCGTAAAACCAGAAACTGAAAACCAATAATAAGAATAATAATCGGAAGTACATCTATACAGGTGCCAAGGAGTATTTGACTGAAACTATGTATGAATTCCATAAAATATACCCTTTTTTACCCGAACATTACAAGTCCATACCCCATGACAAAAATTATGGGCAGTAGAGAAGCAAAAGCTATAAGACCAAAACCATCCACAAGAGGGCTTCGGCCTTTGATGGATGAGGCAAGTCCCACCCCCAAAGCTGCAACCAGAGGTACTGTGATGGTGGATGTAGTAACACCACCGGCATCATAGGCCAGACCAATGATCTCTTTTGGTGCAATGATGCTCATCAACATAACAACAACATAACCACTTATAATGAGATAGTGAATAGGCCAGCCCCTGATGATACGCATGACCCCGATAAGAATGGCAAGACCTACAGAAAAAGCAACTGTTATGCGAAGTCCAAAAGCATATTGATTTAAAGATTCTTTGCCAGGGTTAATGAGCCCGCTCTTACTTGCTATCTCCGCTGCTTCTGCAGTCACTGCAAGAAGAGCAGGTTCTGCCACTGTGGTAGAAAATCCCAGAGTAAAAGCAAAAAACAGGAGCCAGAAGATACTACCCTTTTTTGCCAGAGCATGTGCCATTGCCTCACCAATGGGAAATAAACCCATTTCCAATCCTTGAACAAACAAACTTAGCCCTGCTACCACAAGAAGAGTTCCGAAAATAACCTCTCCCATTTGTGGTAAGGGTTGTTTTAAAACAAAAATCTGAAAAAAAGCAATAACAAGCACAATGGGCAGCAGATCAGTAACAGCATTTTTAAGTTTTTTTACAATTATGGATATAATCACTGTTTTACCATATTCTCCTATTTAAATATTTAAGAAGTCACAACAGGATCTCTTAAAATAAGTGTTATGGCCTCTTTTGCTGTTCTCGAAATATCAGGAAATGTTTCATCTAACTTTGATATCTGTCTAAGATTATCTGCAGTTCTCATGGTGAGTCTGGCAAAATCTCCAGGCCCGTATTCCGGATGTGTTACAATGTTGTCCCATGGTTCATCATGGGCCCAGGAATAGAGAAGCAGGCTTGGCTGCATAAAAAGATTGGGAGCATGGAAACCTTTTTTCAGCATTTTAATGGCAAAGGGTTTTAATCCCTCACGGGCATGAAGAAAAGCATCCTTGAGACGTTTGGGCAGTGCTTTGGAATATAAAATATCATCCTTAAACTCTTTTTCATTTACAAAGGAGCCAATAATAGCAGCAAGTAGGGCAGGGTCTTTTTGCGGCAAAAGATTTTTTCTGATACTTTGTGCAACAAGAAGGGGAGAGTCAATTCGTAAGTTTGATGCCCATAATCCATCCTGGGTAAGTTTTCCGCTCCTGGTAACAAAATTTTCCTGGATTAAAAAATCCATGTGACCTAAAAAACTATTCCATAAAAATTCAAGTTCATAACCAAATTTTTTTCTGGCTTTTTTTCCCCTCTTCTTTTTGGACATGATCAGGTGGGAGGCAAAAGATTTTTCAAGAAGCATTTTTATCTGATCAGGAGTATGGGACAATAAGAGATTTAAAACCATGGAGAAATTGATTGTTATCTGACTTTCAATATCCAGAGCAGGTGAATTTATTAAGTTTGCAACATATTTTAGATCCATGAATTTACCGGGCATCATGATTGCAAACCCTATCTTATCCATTCCTCTTCTTCCTGCTCTTCCTGTCATCTGCTGGAATTCACTGGGACTTAAACCCATGAATTCCACTCCGTTAAATCGGTCAGAATTTAAAACAACTACTGACCTTGCAGGAAAATTCACCCCGGCTGCAACTGTGGAAGTTGCAAACATGGCATTAAGAAAACCCTGGGACATAAGGGTTTCAACTACGACTTTCCATGCCGGGAGATGACCGCTGTGGTGGGATGCACAAGCGGTTTGTTCAAGATATAGTCTCTGGCTGTGGTTGGCAAGATGTGGATTCCCTGAAACAAGGTCATTAATTTTGGTTGTCAGGATTCTCTTTTTTTCAGGGTTTCTGGACAATAAACTTGAATTGCAGAGTTTGATTGCTTGGTCACAATCTTTTCTTGATTTTAAAAAAAAGATCGCAGGCAGCAGATTATATCTGTCAAGGATTTCCAGGATATCTGCAAATGGAGGAAGTTTGCCAAAAGGTGCCATCTTTGGTTTTCTTCCGGTTTTTTCAAATTTAAGAACTTTTTTATGGAGTTCCTGTTTTTTTTCAAAACCCTGGTTTTGCATCAGAGGGAAAAGCGTTCCGGAAGGATGCATAAAAAGGGGAAAAAGAGGTACAGGCCTATCATTGCTTTCCACAACATGACATTTTTGACCCCTGATTGCTTCAAGCCATTTTGCAATTTGAAACGGGTTTCCAATGGTTGCAGAAAGTAAAAGCAGAGGGATCCTGATGGGCAGATAGATCATTATTTCTTCCCACACAACACCGCGTTGTTCATCTCCAAGAAAATGGGCTTCATCAAGGATAATCAGATCACAATTCAGGTTCTCACCTGTATGCATGGCATCATATAGTTGATTCCTTAAAATTTCCGTGGTGCCTATGACAATTGATGCATCAGGATTTTCTTTTATATCACCGGTTAGAATCCCGACATTTTCCTCGTTGAAAAGTTCTACAAACTTGGCATGGATTGAGTTGGTCAGGGCCTTTAGAGGGGTCGCATACCAGACCCTGCCTTTTTTCTGCATCACTTTTTTTGCAACCTCTTGAGCAATCCAGGTTTTTCCTGAACCCGTGGGAGCTGTAACAAGACAATCTGATTTTTCTATTGCTTTAATGGCCTGGAGTTGAAATGCGTCAGGCTTGAACTTCGCTTTTCCAGGCACCCCGATTTTTTTAAAAACCCTTTTTAAAGATTTATCAGAACCTGGCTTCATTTTTTTTATATTAAATTTTTTTTCTGATTTTTTATAAGAATTTTTTAAAGAATAATCTCTTTTTTCCATGTAAAAGATAAACCACAAAAACTGGAATTATGCAAGGATTGATTCTTAATCTGCATATGGCTGAATATTGGAAAATTGATTTCATAATATCTTACATTCTGGCGAAAAGATTTTTTTTAGTAAAAAACAAAATTTTTTCTTTCATTTAAAGTTTAGACGCAAATTTATATACCTTTTAAAATCACATATTTTATAATTGTCTGGTTGTTGACTGTTCTGCATGTGTCAGCAGATAAATACTCCACAGCCCGATTGTTTCCCAGGGAAATGGAATCCAGCTGAAAAAATTTATAAAGAATTTGAACCAGTTAATTCAAAGAACTTGAATGATCTGGGAGAACAAGGTAGGTTTACGTCGGGACTGGGTGGAATATATATGGCTGAATTTTTTCAGGAGAGGGTTTATGTAAGAATTAGTATCATGCAGAAATCTGAAGAGGATGAAAAAGCTATTCTGGAAAGTGCCAGAAATATTTCAGATAAAATTATAAAAAAACAATGTAATTATTCAGCAAAAAAAAATGCATCCGATGTCATTTTTTACTTGACAAGGGTTTTTGGTAAAAGTTTGCTTTTTGAGTTTTCGTTTCAAACCCAATTGTATTCGCATCATATAGC
>JAQIBP010000001.1 GCA_027858995.1 Deltaproteobacteria bacterium
ACTCAAACCTGCTCATCCCTGCCAGATCTGCTGCTTTTCCCAATGAGAGAGCTCGTTTTTTATAATAACGAATAGCAGCCTGTCGTCTGATATCTTTGGCAGCCTCACGAGGTGATATATGAAGATTTAATAATACCTCATGAGGCACTTCTAATTTTATTTCATATGGTTGCATAGTGTTGTCTCCTTATAATCCTCTAATCCCTGACTTCCGACCCTTATTTTTTTTCATTCGACATTCGATGTTGGACGTCAATTTGTGGCTGAATAGTTACTATATCTTTATCATGAAAGCACGAAAATACGGTATTAAAAAAGCAGTTGAATCCTGATGTTAATAATTTTGGGGATGGTACAGCATTAAGTCTGGAATGAACTGAAAGTCCTTTGTGTTCAGCGTATAAAGTTCCAACATATGTTCCATCGCGGTAGCGGCAATTAAAGCATCAGGTATACTCAGCTTGTGACTCAATGAATATTCTTCCATGAGCTGGAGAAACCTTTTTGAGATAGAAAGATCAACCGGGAACTGACAGAGTAACAAAAAATGCCTTTTGATCTTTTTTAGTTCTGATTTATTAAGCGCACCGAAGTACAATTCTGCCTGGGTTATATGGCTGATTCCTATACTGTTTTGGCCTATTTGGCGTAGCTCCAAAACAATCTGTGTGTTGTTTTTAAAAAATTCAATAAGGATATTTGTGTCACATAGTATCATTATTGCCTCGGCCATGCTTTCTTGCGAATCAATTCTAAGTCTATTTTTCTGTTCTTCCACAAACCTGCTAAAGAAAAGAAATCAAGACGATTTTTACCACTTGCCGTTGTAGTCCTTTTTATGTTTTCTTCCACACGTGGACTGACAAAATCAACAAAATCCAATGAGTTTAGCAACTTAAGCAACATGTCGGCTTTTTCTTTATCTGATACCTGAATTACTATTTGTTCCATGTTTATGTCCTCACTTCATCCACGATTTTTGGAGTTACCTTCTTCTTTTAACATTTCATCAACAATCCGTTCTACTCGTGCCTCATAATAGGCATTGACAAACTGCGGGTCTTGCATTTGAACTTTAAAAAGTTTCTCGTAGTTAGTCATATATTATTTTTTCCCCTATCTTACTGCGGTACTCAGCCCAAACTCAACATTAAAATCTGTCGCCTTTACAATTGGTTTTACCGTTCGTTTCTGTTTAACCAAATCAACTATTCCGTATCGAGACATTGTATTTAATGTTCGAGACAGGTTACTGCGCTTTCTTCCTGATGCCAATTCAAGTTCTTTTAAAGATGCCGGTTCTTGTTCTTTTATAATTCTAAGCAATTCTTGATTCTCACTACTGAGGATCTGTGCCATTGATTGTACTGATTCAAACCAAACTTTTGGCTCACCTTTCTTTGGTTTATATTCTCCTCGCGCAATTGCAATGGTTCTTTTTTGGTTCCTTCCCATTTTAAGTGGGTAACAATGTTAACAGAGGTTATTCCACATACTGATTAACGAGATTGAATTTTAATTTTCCTGTGGTCAGAAAAATTATTATCCGAAAGTTTTTAAAAGTACTGAAACCTCTGGCTTTTGCCTTGGCTGCCTGGACAATGGAATTGAGACCTTCAAGGATTCCATTGTTTATCTGGGATCGTTTCCACTCAAGGATACCATCCCAATGAGTCTTGATCGTCTTTGCAACCCTTACTATCGGTTCAAGACGGCTGTGAGTAGCCCAGAAATACCATTTATTAAGCAACAGAGAGAAGGCGCCTTCAGTTTCTGCCTGATAAATATCCTGAAAGCTTTCTCGTATCCGAAGCGCCCTGACCGAGTTTATACGCAATTTTGGAAGTTGAAGTTCTTCAAGTGTTTCCCTCTGGCTTTTGGTAAGGTTCCTTTCGTTCTTTAAAAATATGTATCGTGTCTTTTTAAGCAGAGGTTGGGAGGCTGCTTCTTCTCTCCTGACCTGATCAACCGCTTTATTAATCAGTTTCAGGATATGAAATTTGTCGAAAGTTATTTTTGCGTCTGGCAATGTTTCCCTGACACCTTTTATGAATGCCGGCGACATATCACAACTGACATCAGTTATTTGATCCGGTTTGCCATTGTGGGCCTTGAGATCATCGGCGAACGCTTCCACTGTCTTATGGTCTTTACCTTCAGCGACAAAAGTGGTCCGTCGTTCTTTGAGATCTACAAACAGGGTAACGTAGTCATGTCCTTTTGCCCTGCTGGTTTCATCCATGCCGACAGCTGTCATATCTGAAAAGTCTTCGTGCTCTCGTGCCATATCGACGTATTTTTCAAGCATTCGCCATATCTTGTTTTTGTTTTCACTTATCACACCACAGACCGTGTTTACAGGCATATGTGCGCAAAGCTGCATAACCAGGGCCTCAAACAGCAGGGTAAATCCGGGACTCTTGCCTGCCCATGGCGGATCTATCTGTTTTATCTTGTCTTTGTTGTATCTTATCCGCGGTGTCCGGCAATGGAGATAACTCTCATGCTGAAAGAAATTTAAATGGCGCCAGGTCTTATCCACGGTATCGTAGACTTTAAACGATCCATCATAACCGGGCTCATCGACCTTGAATGTACTGCCTCTTCTAAAGTCTACATATAAATCAAGTCGTTTTTTGTCAGGATCAAACTCTATATCTCTAATGTACCAAGGCTTATTGATTGACAGGGCTGCTTCAAATATCGTATTCATTGTTATGATTCCTCCTCTGAAATGTATTGAAATTTCTTCGGAGGATATATTAGCATAAAACTGTTACCCATTCAAAGTGGGAAAGTGCCGTTTTTCTTATAGTTTAGAAGATCAACGATATCTCTAAAATGCTTTTTTTCTAGAAAGACTGTCTCAAGGGCTTTTTCGATTGAATAAGGCTCAATTGGTGGGGACGAGGGATTCTTTTCATCAATGATTGCTCTGATAATTTCAAATTCATCTTTAGTAAGTTTAAATAAGCTGCCCTGATTGTTTTTTAATGGCTCGCAATCTTTAAGCTCAGGATCTGTCTGAATTTCATGTAATGAAACAGGTTCGCCAAACTGTTCAATTTTTTTAAACTCAAAGCCTTCGCCTTCAGCCGATTCGTGAAGACCATTAGTAACCTCACAAAGTCCAACAATTTCTTTTGTTGGCGATGAAATATAACCTAAGATGATATCCCCGGGCTTAACTTCTTCGAAGTATTTGTAAACGCGGCGTTTATTTCCTTT
>JAQIBP010000010.1 GCA_027858995.1 Deltaproteobacteria bacterium
GCTATATGATGCGAATACAATTGGGTTTGAAACGAAAACTCAAAAAGCAAACTTTTACCAAAAACCCTTGTCAAGTAAAAAATGACATCGGATGCATTTTTTTTGCTGAATAATTACACTATTTTTTCTTTCTGCTTACTCCTGCAAGACCAAGAAGACCAAGACCAAAAAGAAGCATTGTTGCAGGTTCTGGTACTGGAGCAATATTACCTCCTGTAGGGCTTGAATGGATAATACATCATATGCAAATTTTACTCTATAAGTTTATTTGAGGGGGTTCCCTAGACCTGCCATAGACCGAACTGTTGTACGGAAATATCAATGCTTCTCATATGAAAATTTTTTAGGAAAAATTTTTGCTATTTTGGTGGGGAGAATTTATAGAGATTTAGATATGTATAAATCTCCTACCATAGACCAAATTCTTCTACGGACTTTTTCTTTTTTGGTATGGAAAATCACCGCATCTTACTTCAATATTTAGAATATTACTTAATTTATTCCAATACCTCCTTGGAAATGGAGAAGGCTGAAAAGGTACAAGAAGTCTTAATATGTACAAATTTAGATTTGACCTTACAGAAGGTGTCAGATAGTCAGGTTTCTATATTAGTAAGTTGAATCTGAAGAATTAAACTACTGTCAGCTTAATATTGTAAAAGGTGGAATATGGAAAAAATTAAATGTTGGATATGGAAACTCAGAACAAATGGATAGCTGAACATTTACTATGATTAAGCAGTCTGATCTTTGAGTTTTTTTGTGTCTGAATAAATATCAATCAATCCTTTTTGAGTTAAATAATACCCATTCCCATTAGTTGTGTATGTTAATGTTACCATTTTATTTAAAATTTCTATTCTTTGTTTTGAATTATTAAAATTGGTTTTCAGGTCTTTTACAGAGTCAATCAACTTGGCACCGAAATCTTCATGAAATATAACTACGGTCTGACCCGATTTTAGGGCTCGAATTCTATCCATAATTGCTACATAAACTTTTTCTACAACAAAGTATGTAAACAAAAGTTCTTCAGAAAATTCTAAATTTAGAATTCTTTGCATCATAGTATAGATTCCAGTGAAGTAGTATAGCATTTGATCAGGGTTTTCACTGTTTTCCATTTTTTTTATAACAAATTCAAATTCATCATTAAGTATTTTTTTATTTTCTTTTGAAAGTTTCATTTTCATTTTCCTTAATTATACATTCTTTCTTGTGAGAAGTCACCGGCTAAGCTTTCTGTAGTATTGTCCAAAGTATTAGGTTCTTCTGTATTGGTAGTAGTCGGATCAGATTTGGTTTGCTTGTTTCTTTTCGCTTCCGCTAAAGATATAATATTTTGAGGAGTAAATATATTGCGTTTTTTGATTTTTATAAGCGGGAATCTACCGTCACCTGTTTCTTTATAAAGCTCAACTGATTCCCTATGATATAGGATTTTGCCATTATATCTTACAAAGTGGATAAAACCTCTTTTTATTCTGTGTTTATGGACAGCTTGTCTTGAAACACCTAAAATTTTACCCACCTCAGTCCCTGTGATAAAGTCTTTCAAAGGCTTTTCGAGTAACAATTCTTTCTTTCTTTCTTCCTCAGCTTTCTCAATAGCTCTTAACGTGATAGGAGAGTATAAAATTTCTCCACAATTTTTACACAATCTATATTCAGTATTTGGGACAACAAAATCTCCAAGTATTGGATCATTTATTTTAAGATCATCTTTTTGGGTCACAAATTGTCCTGAGCAATTTAAACACCTCATATGTTCTTCCTTTTAATTTTGTTCATGTACGCTATCAATAATTAGTTCGTTGCCATCGAAGTAGAAATGGGAGTATATTTTTTCTCCCATAATATCGTCTGATTTATAGACATCCAGTATAACGGGTATTTCACCACTATAATCATTCCGGGGAGGACTTCTCCTTTCCATTTGTTTTTCAAAATGTTTTGGTCTCAAGCTTAAAAAAAAATTTTCTAAATTTTTAATCCCCCAACCAAAATCATGTCTAATATCATGCCAAACATGTGAATAAACTTGATAAGAGCCATGTTTAATAGCATTATGCACGTTTTTTATGTCATATTTGGGATTAATTCTCTTAACCTCTCTCTGTCTTAAATATCAATATTGGTTGACAATTGTCAACCCTTTAAAAAAAATACAAAATAATATCAAAGATATATTTAGTTCTAAGATTTTAAAAAAGCAACCGATTTATTCAACCCTTCATACTATCAATCAAATAAAACATAAAGTGTAATCAACTTCAGAAATGCGTTTAATGAGATAGCTGATCAAATTCAGATAAACTGATATTTATCTTTGAGTAAAAAAACACGAAATGCGAGCAAAAGGCGAGTAATTCGGTTTAAGTTATTGATTTTATTAGGTGGGGTATATGATTCGTAGTCAGATACTCTATCCAACTGAGCTACGGGCGCGTGACATGAAAACAGTATATATCAAAGCTTTTACAAATTTTCAAGATTTTCTTGGGTTTTTGTTGTTTTATCTCCAGGTTTCACAGGATAATTTTCAGTAAATTATTTTAATCGGGCATGGAAGCTTTCTTTCTATCAGAAAAAAACAAATTAATTAATTTGACCTTGGGAAAAAAGATTAATATAAGTATAAACTTAGATTATGGATGATGAATTTTATATGAATCTTGCCCTCAGGGAAGCCGGCAAGGCTGCTAAAATAAAGGAAGTCCCTGTGGGTGCTGTGATTGTTGATAAGAAGAGCAGTGTTATTGGATATGGCTACAATAGACCAATATTATCAAATGATCCCACAAGTCATGCTGAAATAAATGCCATTCGCATGGCATCAGGGGACTTGAAAAATTACAGACTGATTGACACAACTTTGTATGTTACTATTGAGCCATGCATTATGTGTATGGGAGCAATTATTCATGCCAGGATTAAACGTGTTGTTTTTGGTGCAAAAGATATAAAATGGGGTGCTGTAAGTTCATTATATACCATGGCAGATGATAAAAGATTAAATCATCATACTGAAATCAGATCAGGTGTATGTGGAGACAAAGCAAAAAAGATAATAAAAGATTTTTTCAAAAACAGAAGGAGTAAATAGTGGGAAACACGGTAATTGTAGGTACCCAATGGGGAGATGAGGGAAAAGGTAAAATAGTTGATTTGTTAAGCGAACATGCAGATTATGTTGTAAGATTTCAAGGTGGGAACAACGCCGGCCATACAATGGTGGTAAACGGTAAAGAGATTATCAGTCATCTGGTCCCTTCAGGTATTATACAGCAGAAAAAATGTTTTATAGGCAATGGTGTTGTTGTTGACCCTTTGGTTTTACTGGAAGAGATTGAATATTTATTGTCAAATGATATTGATGCCTCTCCAGCCATGCTTAAAATCAGTAACAGGGCTCATATCATAATGCCCTATCACAAACTTATCGACAATGCCCGGGAAACTGACAAGGGTGATAAAAAAATAGGGACAACCGGCAGGGGGATTGGGCCTTGTTATGAAGATAAAGCCACAAGAAGAGGAATAAGATTTTGTGATCTTCTTGATTTTGATTTTTTTAAAGAAAAAGTCAGAATTATTCTTAAAGAAAAAAATTTTTATCTGAAAAATTATTTTAAAAGCCAGACCATTGATCCCGAGACCATAATAAATTCGTTTGAACAGATTCGAAAGCGATTGCTGCCCTATATAGCTGATGTCTCCGTGATATTGTTTGAAGGAATTAATAATGATAAAAGAGTTTTGTTTGAAGGAGCTCAAGGCACCCATCTTGATATAGAACATGGAACATATCCCTTTGTTACATCTTCTTCTGTAGTATCAGGGAATGCAGCCAATGGATCAGGGGTGGGCCCTGCCAATCTCAATGAAATTATCGGGATTGTAAAAGCATACACAACAAGGGTTGGAGCAGGACCTTTCCCAACTGAATTATTTGATGATATTGGTGATAAAATTCAGCAGACCGGTTCAGAATTTGGTGCCACTACAGGCAGGAAAAGGCGATGCGGCTGGTTAGATATGGTGGTTCTTAGAAATGCTGTCAGGTTAAACTCTCTTACTGGCCTTGCCATTACAAAGCTTGATGTCCTGGATGATCTTGATGAGATTAAAATTTGTACAGGTTACCAGTATAATGGAACTGAAATTCAAGATTTTCCAGCTGAGATTAAAATTTTGCAGAGTTGTATTCCAGTATATGAAAGTCATCCTGGATGGAAAGAGGATATCTCAGGAATTACCAAATTTGATGATCTGCCTGAAAATGCAAAAAAATATCTTGCAAGGATTGAGAAACTTTGCAGTGTAAGAATTAAAATTGTTTCCGTAGGACCTGGAAGGGAAGCTACAATAATAAAAGAGAAGATATTCAATTAGACATTTAAATATTTTTTGTATATGATTAACCCCTTTTTTTGCAGTCGGGATGTGGCTCAGTCTGGTAGAGCACAGCGTTCGGGACGCTGGGGTCGGAAGTTCGAATCTTCTCATCCCGACCAGGGTTTTGGTGTTTTGATAAAACATTAATATTTAAATATCATGCCAGGATCAATATTTGGCCTGCATTTTGCATTTTAACAAATGAAGGATAACCTATATACAAGACGTACAAACGTAAAAAATTTTGTAGCAATGAAGTAGATGTATGAGTGTTTATCCAAATAAATAATTGAGGAAATTGATAGAATAGATGCCTTCTAAAAAAACAATTTACTCTATTCAGGTCGTTGTAATCCTGTCAATATTTTTCTTTGTATTATTTAATCTCATATTTAAGTTGATTATTGATTTAAGATCAGAATCAATCAGGAAAAAAGCTGAACAAATTGAAAAAGAGAGAATAAAACACGAATTTATTGTAAATATTGATGATCAATACAATCGACTTATAAAGTTATTCCAGGCAAAAGAGTATGACAAAGCCATTGAGATAGTAAAGGGTTTTAATAAATATGGAAAATCTGATTATAAAAACCTGCCTGAAATAAAAAAGGAAATCCGCCTGTTTTCTTTAAAGAAAAAATTGGAATTTATTCCAAAAATTCATTTGAGTGAGTTTCTAAAACTCTCCAAGGATATTGATATTGAACAAGATGATTCAACTGAAGTTTTTATCCGAACACCAAGGTATGGACAATATTTTTATACATCTGATTTTCCTATTATTTTTGAAGGGATAGCCTTGTCTGTTGCCGGCGATTTTTCTGATACTATTGTGTGGGTCAGTGATATTGATGGCAATCTGGGCATAGGGGAAAAAAAAGCAGTCAAGCTTTCCATTGGAGAACATGAGATCACTGCCACCGGTACTAATGGTATTACAAAGGGCTCTATGACGATTAAGATATTTATTGAAAATGAGCCTGATTTCTTAATAAAATATAAAAAAAATAAACATAAACTATAAAAACTTCATAAACTGGTTTAATTTCGTATAAGTAGTTAAATATCATCATTGATAGAAAAACATGATTTAAGCAATGTTTTTATATGTTTTTGAAAAAATCCTTATATATCAATTTGTTAAAAAATTTATTTTATAATATCTCTCTTAGCATGCTTTTTGCTCTATATACATTTAACAGCAAAAAAATATAACAATGGAGATAAAATTATGAAAAAGAAAATTCAACCAGTTAAATTTTTTACAGAAAAATATTGTTTAAGAATTACTGTTGTTTTCATGTTTATTTCTGTTTTATTTCAGTCCATATCGTTTGCTCAGGATTTAGAAAGTCAGACTTATGACAACTTAATAGTCTCTACTGATATTAATAGTGAACTAATGTCAATCTCATATAATGGGAATGGATTAGAGTTTGGAACTGGTATAGACTCATATATTTTTAATATTTCAAAAATAATTGATTTGAATTTGTCTTTAAACATTGGGTATGATAATCAATCTCTTTTAAAAATGAATTCAATTAAAGTAAAATCTTTTTGTTATAAAACTCAGATCAGTGCAATATATGATTGTGAAAACAAACAGGTAGAGCTCGGTTTGAGCAACACTTCATTGAATGGTTATCTTTTTGATGGTATGAAATTGGAATTCCAGGCAATTCCCTCCACAGGTGCTGGTGCAATTCTCCTTGTCATGGGTCTGTAAAATCAGCTAAAGCCTCTATTTTAAAAAAAAGTTAAAAAAAATTAAAAAAGTGTTGTATTTTTTCAACAGGTATGTAAAAAGTAAAACATGCTCTGGGAAATTAAATATATTTTTTTAAGGATTTAAAGTCCATGACTGAAAATAAAATAGATGCACTGATCAAAAGAGTATTTCATGCAACAGGCATAAGTTCCCAGTCTGAACTTGCCAGAGAACTTGAAATTAACAGATCTGGAATAACACATGCCCGCAATAATAATAAAATTCCAGATAAATGGATTGTAAAATTGTATAAAAATTTTGGATTCAATCCCCAATGGCTTGAATCAGGCATTGGTAAAACTTTTATCAACACAAATTCACAGGGTGATGTAGAGTTTAAATATATTCCAAAAGTGGCAGCCAGGCTTTCTGCAGGAACAGGATCATTTGAAAGTGAAGAAAATATAACAGATTATCTCTCCTTTCAAACAAAATGGCTGGCCGGCAAGGGAGCTGCAAACAGTATGGTTGCCATGGAAGTCTTTGGTCAGAGCATGGAACCTGTTATTAAAGAGGGGGATACAGTCTTGATTGATCAATCCCAAAAAAAAATACTTGCCGGAGCAATCTATGCAGTTGGTGTGGAAGATACAATTTTGATAAAACGGCTGGAAAAACATCCTGATAAACTTGTTTTGAGCAGCGAAAATAAAGATTATGAACCTATCTATCTTCAAAGAGAAGAGACAGATAAGGTAAGAATTATCGGTAAGATTATCTGGAGCTGCAGGGAATACAGATAGATTTTTTTTGTTTATAGTGTTTAGTTTTTTCAACAAAAGATGAAATTTTAAAACAGGGAGAAGGAAGATGCAAAAAAAACAAAAATATTGGACGAGAATTATGGGAATAATATGGGTTGCAGGGTTGCTTGTTTCCGGAAGTGACAGCCCATATATGCCCTGGATGAATACAATTGGATTGATTTTGTTTTTTATTGCCAGTTTAATGCTTGGGAAACTTATTCAGCCTTTTAAACAGAACCATGATTTTCCAATTTCTAATAGTTTTCACCGCAAAGTAGTTTCAAAGCCAGTGAAACCACAGTATTGCATTTGTGATTGACTATCCCAGGGTTCTGTGTCTAACTTAGCGGTACTTAAATTTTAAAAATATAATAGATCAGAATGATCTTTTTAAACTATCTGGAGAGCAGTATGTTTGTTAAACAATTTAGATATTCAGCAGACAATCTTGGATATTTATTGTACAGTGCAAATGAGGCAATTGCCATTGATGCCGGAGCAGTTCAAGAGACTATATATTTTGCAAAAAAAAACAAAATTCAAATAAAATATTTAATCAATACCCATTCCCACCATGATCATACCTCTGGTAACAAGGAAATGCTTCAAAAAACAGATGCCCGATTTATTGATTGCACAAAAATCAAATCAGATGAGAAGATATCTCTTGATGAGGAAATTTTAAATATTATTTTTACGCCGGGACACACAGATGATTCCATAACATTTCAGGCTGATGATTTTTTGATAACAGGAGACACCCTGTTTAATTGTACAATCGGCAACTGTTTTTCAGGCAATCTTAAAGCTTTTTTTCAATCTTTAAAACGTCTAATTTCCTTTTCAGAAGAAACCAGAATTTACAGTGGTCATGATTATGTAAAAGAGTCCATTCAAATTGCAAGAGGTATTGAAAAAGACAATTTCTACATTCATGAATATATTAAAAAATATAATCCGCAATTGGTAGTATCATTGTTAGGTGATGAATTAAAGGTAAATCCCTTTTTAAGATTTAACACTCCAGGCATGATAAATATTTTAAAAAAACAAAATATGCCTGTAGATACAGAGTTTGAAAGATTTAATTCAATCATGGAAATATTTTGATCTATATTTAGAATTATTCCTGCCCTTGATCATTCAATTTAAGGTGTTATCATTAAGGACAATACTTTTTAAGTTGCTTTGACACTTTTTAAGATGATAAAAAACAATTTCATTAATGATCGGAGACAGCATTAATGCCTGATACTAATAGTAAGATTACTGATGGTTTTAAAAACAAAACTGGTTTTGCCCTTGGGCGGCAGCTGACCATTGAATATTATGAATGCGCTTCAAATGTTCTTTTAGACAAAAACCTGGTTGAAAAAGCATTGCTCCAGGCAGCTTCGAATAGTGGTGCAACCATAATCAGTTCTTCTTTTCACGGGTTTAATCCCCAGGGAGTAAGTGGTGTGGTTGTAATAGCGGAATCACATTTTACCGTCCATGCATGGCCCGAGCATGATTATGCAGCAGTGGATATATTTACTTGTGGAGACAGTATTGATCTGGAAGTAGCCATAAATTCCATGAGAGACTCTTTTGAATCAAAAAATGTTGTTATATCTTCTGATCAAAACAGAGGTATTATTTCCAAACCTGTTGATCAAAATATAGGTAAGGTTCTTAAAAATTCGAAAATTGCTCCAATTTCCTGGAAAGAAGAGTATAAAAGCAAGAATCCATGGGGTGTTTTAACATCTGTTGATATATACAAAAGTGATCCTGATATTATACGGAATGTAAAGAGTATTGAGCAATTTGTTTATCAGTTATGCGATCTAATTGATATGAAACGGTATGGGAAGTGTCAGATAGTCCATTTTGGCCAAGATAAAAAAGTTGAAGGATTCAGTATGACCCAGCTTATTGAGACTTCCTTGATTTCAGGTCATTTTGCCAATGCATCTAATGCGGTTTACTTAGATGTATTCAGCTGTAAATTCTATGAACCCCGTGAAATTGCAGAATTTGCCACTTCATTTTTTAAAGGTAGAAATTATAAAATGCAGATAGCTTTAAGACAATGATTTGCAATGAAGAGCTATAGTAAAATATTAGATGGCTGGTTTTCTGAAATCTGTCCCATGTGGCCGGGCATTGCACTATCCCTTGAAATAGAAAAAGTCCTTTACAGTCAAAAGAGTAAATTCCAGCAGATTGATATGTTTCAGACGAAAAATCATGGGAAAATGCTTGTTCTGGACGGGATTATCCAATTGACTCAATCAGATGAATTTGCATATCAGGAGATGCTTGCCCATGTTCCCCTGTTTGCACATCCAAATCCTGAGACTGTTCTGGTAATAGGTGGCGGAGATGGTGGAATATTAAGAGAGGTTAACCGTCATGATTGTATAAAAACCATTGATTTTTGTGAGGTTGATGAAGATGTAATCAATGTGTGCAAAGAATTTTTGCCTGACCTTGCATGTGGCTTTGATGATCCCAGGGTAAATGTACACATAGCTGATGGCAATGCCTTTGTGAAGGTACAAAAAAACAGATATGATATAATTATTGTGGATTCCTCAGATCCAATAGGCCCTGGTGAGGCTCTGTTTGAACAACCATTTTATCAAAGCTTGAAAACCGCATTAAAGCCAAATGGTATAATTGCAACCCAGGGTGAATCCTTTTTTCTTCATAAAGAGTGTGTTATTAATCTCATTAAGATTACAAAGAACCTGTTTCCTGTTCAGGCATATTCATATTTCCTGGTGCCCACTTATCCCGGTGGCAATATCGGGATTTGTCTCGGATCTCTGGGGCCGCAATTAAAAAAACCTTGTAGAGATGTGACTGAAAAATTTCAAAAACAGTTGAAATATTATACCCCTCAAATACATGAAGCTTCTTTTGTCATGCCTTATTTTGCCACAAAAATGTTTGAATCCATATAAAAAAAGATATGCAAATGGCAGATATCTCCTCAAAAAATACCAGTGATAATATTGTAATAAAAACCATTAAGACAGCTTCCAAACATGAATTAATGCAACTATACAAGGATGCAGGATGGTGGGAGCCTTCCTGGGACAGCAGGTCTGATTTTTTAAATTATATTGTAAAAGATTCAGCTCTTTTTGTTGGTGCTTTTTATGACAAGAGACTTATTGGAATGGGCAGGGCACTCTCAGATCTTGCAAGTGATGCTTATATTCAGGATGTTGCAGTGTTAAAGGAGTTCCAAGGAGAGGGAGTCGGAGAAAAAATTATCTTAAAATTGATTGCACTGTTAAAAAAAAACCATGTTGACTGGATAGGCCTTATAGCACAGCCTGGAACATCTTCTTTCTATAAAAAACTTGGCTTTGAACCACTTAAAGATCATATCCCCTTAAAATTTAAAATTTAATGAAATCCATGGTCACAAAAGCCATAAATTCGTCACAACAGAATGTTTTTTTTAAATTCAATCAATTTACCTTAAAAGATCAAAAGATTGTTCATTCCTTTATTGACAGGTTCAAGCCTTTTTCCTGTGAATACAATTTTTCCAACCTGTTTACCTGGCAATACGTATCTAGACTCTCCTGGATGCTGTATAAAGAACGGCTTTTAATTTATGATGGTATTGAGCATAGTTCATTTATGCCTCTTGGCAAAGATTTTTGCCCTGAAGAACTTATTGTGTTATCACAAAATTTAAAAAACAGGGGACTGTCACCCGATTTTTGCCTTGTAACATCCAGATATTTAAATAAATTTCCAGAGATTGAAAAATATTACATTGTCAAAAAAAAACGGGATCAGGCAGAATATATTTACGATGTGAATAAGCTGAATGAGCTTAAAGGGAAAAAACTTCACAAAAAACGGAATCTTATTTCACAATTCAAAAACAGTTATCCTGATTATAAAGTGCATTTATTTAAAAAAGGTTATAAAAAAGAAGCTCTTGGACTTGCACGAGAGCTTATGGACAGGCATTGCAAACCTTCAAAAACTCTTGATCAGGAGTATGGGGCAATGCAATCAGCAATGGATCATTTTGATGCATTAGATCTTGAAGGAATAGCAATATTCGTCAATAACAAACTTGTTGCTTTCACTATTTTCAGCAGATTGAATCATTCAACCTATGATATACAGTTTGAGAAAGCTGACATGAATTTTAAAGGGGCATCACAAATGATAAACCATGAAACTGCTAAATCCCTAAAAAACAAATGCCAATATTTGAATAGGGAACAGGACCTTGGGATTAAAGGTCTTCGCCAGGCTAAAATATCTTATGATCCTTTGCAATTAATTATTCCTTATACTCTTACCTTTACACTTTGAGACTTTTTGAATAAAATTAAAAATTTGCATATCCTGGTGAATATGTGCTAATAAAATTGACCATGAGACTATATTTAATAGATGGGTTGCGGCTCAATGATTATAAAAAACTAAAAGATTATCTTGATGAGCATCTGGAATCTTCACCCCTTGGTGAAATTTACTGGATTGAATTAGATAAACAGATATTAACTCCTATTCAAAAAAAACATAAGGATTGCCATCCCCATGTTTTTGCTTTGATGCTTGAAGAAACCAGCCTGTCCAGTGAGTTTCTCGTGAGAATCAAAAAGAAAATAAAATGTGACTGTATGGGTTGTGCAACAAAAGAGCAGCGTAACTGGCTCTTGGAATATGTGGATGATATCTTTGAAAAACTTGATATTGATTTTTAATAACTGCCACGTACCCTAAAGGGCAGAAACTGGCAGATCTGATTTTTGATCACTGGTTTGCCATGCAATAACCTGGTTTCTGACCTTCAGGTTAAAGGGCAGAAACCAAATTATGAAAGAATTTATGCTATTTAGTTGTCTTTTTATATAAACAGTATGGGAAATTTCAATGCTTAAGATAATTCCCCTTGGCGGTCTTGGGGAAATAGGTCTGAATATGATGGTAATTGAATATGATGATGTCATATTCATTATTGATGCAGGACTTATGTTCCCGGAAGAGTATATGCTTGGAGTGGATATTGTTATTCCTGCCATGGATTATTTACTGGAGAATCGTGATAAAATTCAGGGAATCATTATTACCCATGCCCATGAAGATCATATAGGGGCTTTACCCTATTTGCTCAAACAGATCAGGCTTCCTGTTTATGGCACAGGTTTTACTCTTCGTATCATAAGAAACAAGCTTATTGAATTCAAGCTTAATAAATATATTGATTTAAATCTTGTTAATCCGGGAGAAATCCTTTCAATAAAGCCCTTTGTAATTGAATTTATCCGTGTCAGTCATAGTACTATTGATGGTGTAGGTCTTGCCATAAAAACTCCTGAAGGCGTTATTGTCCATACCGGTGATTTCAGAATCAGTCACAATTCAGACAAAATGAGAGATACAGACATCTCAAGTTTTGCAAGATTTGGAGAAAATGGTGTTCTGGCTTTATTGTCAGATTCCACCAATGTTGAAATTGAAGGATATACAATGTCTGAACATGAAGTGGCTGAAAATCTTGAAAAATTGATTGATGCTGCCAAAGGCAGGGTGATAGTGGCCATGTTTGCCTCCAATGTGTTCAGAATACAGCAGGTGATTGATATAGCTGTAAAAAACAAGCGGAAAGTAATTTTCAATGGCAGGAGTATGGAGCAGATAGTTGCTGTTGCCATGGAACTCGGGCATATAAAGTGTCCTGAAAATACAATACTGGGTATAAAACAGATAGGTACGTGCAGTGATGAACAGGTTGTGCTCATTACCACAGGCAGCCAGGGAGAGCCCATGTCAGCCCTTGTGAGAATGGCTTCGGGCATGCATAAGCAGATAAAGATTAAAAAGGGTGATCAGGTAATTCTGTCATCCAAACACATTCCAGGGAATGAAAAAGCCATTGCCAGTATTATTAATAAATTGTACCGCAGAGGTGCAGATGTAGTCTATTCAAAAATTGCTCAGATACATACGTCGGGGCATGCCCATAAGGAAGAGCTTAAGCTTATGCTGAGTTTGATCAAACCCAAGTATTTTATTCCAATTCATGGGGAATACCGGCATCTTGTGGTGCATGCTAGACTTGCGGAAAAACAGGGCTTAAAAAAGCAGAATGTTATTGTAGCTGAAGATGGTGATGTCATTGCTTTTAATAAAGAGGAAGATAGAGTTGGAGGCAGGATTGAAGCCAAAATCAGCACAGGCAGGATTTTTGTTGACGGCAAAGGAATCGGCGATGTGGGAAGAAGTGTTTTAAAGGAGAGACGGGAGCTTTCTGAAGGTGGACTTGTTGTTGTTACCATGGTTCTTGATGAGGAGACCGGGGTTGTGCTTTACGGCCCGCAGCTTACTTCAAAAGGTTTTATCTTTGATTCTGCCACAGGACATCTTATTGACGATGCCCAGTGTGTTATTCTTGAAATAGTAGAGGAGATGGCTCCTGAAACTGAATTTAAAACAGCAGTTCTCACAAAAAAACTTCAAAAAGCTCTGAAACAATATTTTTCCTTTACCATAAACCGCAGACCCTTGATTGTACCGGTGATAATTGAAGTATGAAAAAAGAACTTCTCTGCATACTTCTGTTTTTTTTGATTGTCTTAGCCAGTGTGAGCCTGCTCTCCTATAACATTGCAGATCCGTGTGTCGGGAGTAATTTTTTTAATGTTCCTGAACAGATTCATAACTCATTCGGGCTTCTCGGTGCCCACTTTGCAGGAGCATTTGTTTTCCTTTTTGGCCTTGGAGCATTCTGGATACCTGTTATTTTAGGATGTATCAGTGTATGGATCATAAAAGGTAAGTCATTTAAGATAATATTTTTAACCATGGTTGGCAGTCTGTTTTTAATGATTTGTACAGGCGGTATGTTTTTTCTTTTTAAAAACGATTATAATATCTTGAACACAACTGTTTCATCAGGCGGTATCATTGGCATCACTGTTGCCTCCTTCTTACTGAAATATGCCAATATCACCGGCTGTATAATCATTCTGACACTTTTTTTAATCATGGGTTTTATCCTTGCTACAGGGATTTCTATTATTGCCACTGGTTTATTCATAAAGCAGAAAGGCATGAATCTTTTAAAAACAGCGGGCCAGGATTTTCAGGGATTTATTAATTTTTTTAAGGAAAAATATGAAAAATGGCAGAGAGAAAAAAAAGAGAAAAAAATTCAGATTGATATAACACCCTCTATGTCCAGAAATGATGAAATTACGCATGACCTTCAGATTATTAAAATTCCTGAAAAATTTATAAAAAATGAAGAGTTGTCAGAACCTGACAATTTTATTGAACCAGTCATTGTGGAGATAGAAGAAGATGATTCAGATTTTAAAGCAGATGTACAATTTGCAGATATCAGGGAAAAACAGCAATTTGCTCTTCCCAAAGCCTCGTTTTTGGATGAGGCAAAAAAAATTGAAAAAGATATTGATGCAGAGTTACTAAAAGGCAAAGCAAAAATTCTGGAGAACAAACTCAATGATTTTAATGTATCAGGAGATGTGGTGGAAATACTGCCAGGCCCTGTTATAACAACATTTGAATATAGACCTGCTTCCGGAATAAAGATAAGCAAAATTGCAGGGCTGTCAGATGATCTTGCCCTTGCCTTGAGTGCAATAAGCATAAGAATTGTTGCACCCATTCCAGGAAGGGATGTTGTGGGCATTGAAATACCCAATGATGAAAGGGCAACTGTTAATTTAAGAGATTTGATTACTTCAAAAGAGTTTGCAATGTCTGAATCTTTGCTGACCCTTGCTCTTGGAAAAGATCTTCTGGGAAGATCTGTTGTGACTAAAATGGATTCCATGCCTCACCTTCTCATTGCCGGTGCCACCGGAACCGGTAAAAGTGTGGGATTGAATGCAATGATCATCAGTCTGCTGTATAAAGCAACCCCGGATGAAATCAAGATGATTATGATTGATCCCAAGCGCATTGAACTCTCAGTGTATAATGATATTCCCCACTTGATATCTCCTGTTGTGACAGATATGAAAAAAGCAACCAACGCTCTTTTCTGGGCAGTAAGAGAGATGGAGCGGCGATATGAACTTCTCGAGCAGGCCGGGTTGAGAAATATTGTTCAATACAATTTCATGGTTGCATCACAAAATGATAAAAAAAACCAGGAGGGAGAAGAATCAGAGGAAGAGAGGCTTGAAAAGCTTCCCTATATTGTAGTAATTGTAGATGAACTGGCTGATCTTATGATGGTAGCTTCCAAAGATGTGGAATTTGCCTTGACAAGGCTTGCCCAGATGGCAAGGGCTGCTGGAATCCATCTGATCATAGCGACCCAGAGACCTTCGGTTGATGTTCTGACCGGAAGTATTAAAGCTAATTTTCCAACCAGAATCTCTTTTCAGGTCTCTTCAAAAGTGGATGCAAGAACTATTTTTGACGGTGGCGGGTCTGAAAGTCTTCTGGGAAACGGCGATATGTTGTTTTGTCCTCCTGGAACAGGAAAGCTTATTAGAATTCAATGCGCGTATATTTCTGAAAAGGAAATTGCCAGAGTCACAAATTTTTTAAAAGAGCAAAAACCTCCAGATTATATTGAAGATATTACAATAGTCAGTGATGATGATGAGACCAGAGAGTTTGATGAGTCTGATTACGATGAAAAATACGATGAGGCTGTGGCTCTGGTGACTAAAACCCGCCAGGCATCCATATCTTTTGTACAGAGACGTCTGCGTATCGGTTATAATCGGGCGGCTCGTCTTGTTGAAATGATGGAGTATGAAGGCATTGTCGGTCCCCAGGTTGGATCTAAACCACGGGAAATACTTGTTAGGACTTATGATGAAGATTGATTTTGATCTATTGAACAGCATCAAAGGTTTTATGGATGATGATGAAGCACATCAACTTTACCATATCGCACTTCAAGCATCGGGAAACGGACCTATTCTTGAAATTGGAAGTTATTGCGGCAGATCTGCTTATATAATTGGATGTGCCTGTAAACAACATGATTCCATTCTCTTTTCAATTGATCACCATAAAGGATCTCAAGAGCAGCAGTCAGGTGAAGAATATTTTGATTCTGACCTTTTTGATTCTAAATTATCAAGGGTTAATACATTCCCTTTTTTTCAGCAGACAATCAGCAGAACATCACTTGAAAACAGTGTTGTGCCAATTGTTGCCGCCTCCAGTGTGGCTGGGAAGATGTGGAAAACACCCGTGGCTATGTTGTTTATAGATGGTGGGCACTCTTTTGAATCAGTATATGAAGATTTTTTAACCTGGGCCAGTCATATTAAGCCCGGGGGTTTTCTGGTTATGCATGATATCTTTTTTGACCCTGAAAAGGGAGGGCAGGCTCCACGTCAGGTTTACGAAATTGCAATAGCTTCAGGAGATTATGAAGAGTTTGATATGGTAAAAACATTGGGAATTTTAAAGAGAAAATAGAGGATCGACATGGCTGAATTTAAACTTGAAGCAATAAAAGAGTATTATCTTGAGTTGATACCCTTTAACAAGGTTCTGGGCATTGATATTGATGATCTTGATTATGAAACAAGTCAAGCTGTTACAAGTTTTAAGATGACCAAAGATTTAATCGGCAACTCAATTGCCGGGATCCTTCATGGAGGGGTGACCGCTTCAGTTATTGATCTCACAGGTGGGCTCAGTGCATTAATCTCCTGTCTGAAATTGAATGAAGATAAACCCATTGATGTTATTAAAAAAAAAGTGACCTCCTCTGCTACCATAGATATGCGTGTGGATTATTTAAGACCTGGTAAAGGCAAATCATTTAAATGTAAAAGCAGGATCATAAGGGCAGGTTCTAGAATCGTGGTTGCCAAAATCGATCTCTATAATGAAATTAAAACCCGTATTGCCACAGGGACTGCAACATATTTAATCGCATAAATTTTGCTTTGTTTTAACAGGAAAATATAAAATATGGAGTTTTTAAGAGGCATGCCATGAGAATACTTCTTGTAGAAGATGATTTGAAAATTGCAAAATTCATTGAAAAAGGCTTTAGTTCATCAGGGTTTGCAGTAGATCATGCAACAACAGGAACTAAAGGGTTTGAAATGGCCTTTGATGAACCATATGACACAATGGTTGTTGATATCATGCTGCCTCAATTAGATGGTATATCTTTAATTAAAAAAATCAGAAAAAGAGAAAATAACACTCCTGTTATTATATTAAGTGCAAGGGACAGGGTTGATGACAGGGTGAATGGCCTTCAAGCAGGGGCAGATGATTACCTGACCAAACCTTTTGCTTTTTCAGAGCTTCTTGCAAGGGTGCATGCGCTTATCAGGCGAGCTGGAAACATAACAGATCCTGTAAATCTTTCATATGCTGACCTTAATGTTGATATTCTAAAACGCCAGGTTAAAAGAGGCAGCAAAATTATAGAATTGCAGCCCCTTGAATTTTCTCTTCTTGAGTATTTGTTAAGAAACAAGGAGAGAGTGGTTTCAAAAACCATGATTATGGAGCATGTCTGGAATTACAGCTTTGATCCAATGACCAATGTTGTTGAAGCAAGAATCTGCAGGTTAAGAGATAAAATCGATAAGGGCTATGATCCCAAACTGATTCATACCATCCGGGGTGCAGGATATGTCCTGAAGGTTTAATGCGTCATAAAATATTTAATACCATTGCATTCAGGCTGACTCTGTGGTTTACAGGAGTTTTTACAATATGTTCAGGTGTTGCTTTTCTGCTGTTTTATCTCCTTGCCATACAAACCATTGAGACCCAGACAGACCAGATCCTTTTGGATAATGCATCTAAATTTTCTGCCTCCATTCAAAGAAACGGATTGATGGGTGCAAGAGAACTTGCAGTGTTGGAAGCCCAGGCAGCAGGGGAAAAAGTAATTTTTTTCAGACTTTTATATCCTTCAGGAGAAGTATTTGCATCTTCACATATGTCTTACTGGCAGCAGGTTCATATTCACGATCATGTTTTAAAAAATCTTATCATTACCAACAATAATATTTTTGAAACCATTGTCATTCCGTCAACAAAACAAAAAGCAAAAATACTTTATAGTTTTGTAGCTGCAAATGTAATTTTGCAAACCGGAATTGCAATGGATTTTCAGTCTAAATTCTTATCTGCGTTTAAAAAAGTTTTTTTTTCTGCCATGGGGTTTATTACTGTTTTTTCTGCTTTATCAGGATGGATTTTGATTTCAAAAGCATTGTCCAATGTAAAAACCATAACAAAAATTGCCCAAAATATTACAGGACATAACCTTGAAGCAAGAGTCACCACCACGGGGAATAAAAATGAGCTTGACCAGCTTGTGATAACTTTTAATTCCATGTTGGACAGAATAGAAGAGCTCGTAAAAAGTATAAAAGAGATGAGTGATAATATTGCCCATGATTTAAAAAGCCCAATCACAAGAATCAGGGGATTTGCTGAACTTGCACTTGTCCATGAGGAGAATATAGAAAATTATCGTGCCATGGCTTCAAATACCATTGAGGAGTCAGACCGTCTTCTTGATATGATCAATACAATGCTGGTAATTTCAAGGGTTGAAGCAGGGGAGGGTGAATTTGAATTTGAGACAACTGATATTTCTGAGATGATCAAGAATGCCTGTGAGCTTTTTACCCCTCTTGCAGAAGATAAAAAGATTAAATTTTCTCAAAATATACAGGAAAAAATATTGGTTTCTGCAGATATGAAGATGCTTCAAAGGGCATTTTCCAATTTGCTGGATAATGCAATAAAATATACTCCTGAAAAAGGAGAGATCAGAGTTTTTGTTGCTTTGCAAAATCATGAGGTTGTAATTAAAATGGAGGATACAGGGATTGGTATTGATTCAGATGATTTCGAAAAAATCTTTGAAAGGTTTTACAGGGCAGATGCATCGCGTACAAAACAGGGAACAGGTCTGGGCTTGAGTCTGGCAAGGACAGTTGTTCATCAGCACAAAGGGGAAATCTCAGTATCAAAGAGGTATGATAGAGGTAGTGTCTTTACCATTACATTACCATATAATAATCTTGAGGTTATTTAATAGTCATATATATGCTTTATTATATAGTGCACGATCGAAAACCGTTAATTTGTCCAATTACGCGTTGGTAAAAACCAATTTTATAAAAGCAGGTAATCCTCGAAACAGACTTGTATGTCTGTGGTTAAAATTTTTTACCGCCTTGTACTTGAACAAATTAGTTTCTGCCCTTTAGGGTATCAGATTTTCGGTCAGACACTATCCAGTAAGATTTTGATTATAATAACTTAAATGGGAGGTTGTAATGCGACAAACAAATAAAATACTTTTTATTTTCATGGTTTTTACTCTTATAGTTGTGCCGGTTATAGGTGCGGCAGAAACAGCAATGGTGCCGGCAAGCTTTGCAAAGCTGGCTGAAGAGGCAAAACCCGGAGTTGTAAATATACAGACAGTTAAAACAATTAAAGGTGGAGGAAGAGTTTTTAAACATTTTTTTGGTCAGCCTTTTGGTGGACAGAATGATATGTTTGATGATTTTTTCAATCAAAAGCCCCAGAGCAGAAAAGAAAAGAGCCTTGGATCGGGATTTGTCATAAGCAAAGATGGGTATATTGTAACTAATAATCATGTGATTAAGGATGCAGATCAAATTAAGGTAATATTGCATGATAAGACGCAATATGATGCAGAGATCATAGGAACTGATCCTGTGACAGACCTGGCACTCATTAAAATTAAAGAAGAGAATCTGGCGCCTTTAAAGTTTGGAAGTTCTTCAAAAACTGAAGTCGGCTCATGGGTGGTGGCCATTGGCAGTCCTTTTGGACTTGAACAGACTGTAACTGCAGGTATTGTCAGTGCAAAAGGAAGAATAATAGGTTCAGGACCCTATGATGATTTTATCCAGACAGATGCTTCCATAAATCCTGGAAATTCCGGCGGCCCTTTATTGAATCTTAAAGGTGAAGTTATTGGTATTAATACAGCAATTATCAGATCTGGCCAGGGCATAGGATTTGCTATACCTTCGGACCTTGCAACAGGTGTTATTGAACAGTTGATAGATCAACAGTCAGTTTCCCGAGGATGGATGGGAGTTGCCATTCAAGATATTACTGAAGAGCTAGCACAGTATTATAATATTAAAGAAACCAGAGGTGTTTATGTTGCTAAAGTCTATGAGGAGGACCCTGCAGATAAGGCAGGGATTAAAGCGGGTGATATTATTTTTATGATAGATGATAAAAAGATTCGCTCTTCAAGAGATCTCAGCTTGACCATAGCAGGCTCGTTGGTTGATGAAGAGGTTGATGTTAAATTGATACGTGAAGGTAAAGAAAAATTATTAAAAGTCAAACTTGGGAAAAGACCTGAAAATGGTCCTGAGACTTTTAATTCAAATCAAAGTTTTGACCTGTTTGGTTTCAGGTTCAAACAGATGGATGAGGATATTGCCAGAAAACTGGGTTACCCTGAAAATATCAAGGGTCTTGTAGTTATTGAAATAGAACCAGGCAGTGAGGCATCAAGTACAATCGTTCGCCATGGAGATCTTTTGATGGAAATTAACCATAATAAAGTTTCTACCATTAAGGAGTATAGACAATATTTAAAAAACATAGACAAAGGCAAAACTGTGCAGTTGCTGTTTAGAAGAGGCAACAGCCATGTTTTTGTCATTAGGTTTGAAAAACCATAGTAACTATTTATATGAACGAGGCATGAGTTATGAGGAATAAAATGTCGATACTGGTTTTCTCATAACTCATTGCTACATGTCATCATGGTCATGTTCTGTTGTGATAAACTGTTTTTTAATGAAGGTTGGGTAAAATGCAAGTTTTAGTGCTTGACAAAAACAGTGTTAATAAATACTGAATTGAATATGATCTTAAATTAGTATGATTTAAAAATTATCTGGAAAGGACATGATGATGGAAAAGTTAGAGGGTATTGTTCAATTAGATAAAGCTAACAATATTTATATTGATATTGGTAATAGAGTTTACCTTGAAATTGATGGTGTCAATTTTTCTGCCATATGTATATTTATTGGTATGCTTCGAGATGAATTCATGATCATCACTTTTCCCAAACAATATAAAACTATTAAAAATCAACTGTTTTCTGGCAACAAAATGGTTGTAAAATACTTATATGACGGCTCTGTGTATGCATTCAAAACCAGTGTTATAGAAACAATTACCAGCCCCATCAAAGCAATTGCCATTGAATACCCAAAAGTAGTTCAGCAGAGAGAATTAAGAGTTGTTAAAAGAAATGATGTTGTTATTCCAGGAAAGATTGAAGCCAAAAATATTGAGTTTAAAGCTGTAGTATTTGATATAAGTAAGAAAGGCTGCAGGTTTACATATAAAGATAAGAAAAGCAATGTGACTGCCTTGAGAGAGAGTGCTCTTTTAAGAGTCTACATGCAGTTTCCTGGAGTTGCCGATGAAATAGGTGTTATGGCATGTATCAGAAATGTTAAAAAAGAGCATGGTAAGCTTTCCATTGGAGCAGAATTTCAGGATATAACAAAACCTTTTCTAACTGCTTTAATGCATTTTTTATACTCCATTGAAGATTATTAAAAAAATTAGTTATTTCTGACTCTCATCAGGTGCTGCCCAAAGGATATAATTTTTATTTAAAAAGAGTGTTTTATGCTTGATTGGTTTGTCAAAACTTTTTTCATGAACTGTGGCACCAATTATAACTAAAAATGGTTCTTTATCACTGACAACAAGGTCGCTTAGACGGTTAAAACCTTCAGCTCTATTGATATTAATCCTACCGTTTATATCTGAACCATCAATAAGCTTGATCCTGATAATGCGTTCTACCATCTCTTGATCTGAATTGGGCTTATATGATTTTTTTTCTTCTGTCATAATGTGATCCTTTTTGATTTATGATTATATAATTTTTATATTTTCAAATAATGTTGTAATACCAAAAGTCATAACAGATAAAACTCCGATAAGGGGCATTTTTTGACTTCCATATCTTAAAATATTTTCAAAAAGTTACCTTTAATCATGGGGTACTTTTTGAGATGTTTTAGTGGCAATCCTTTAAATACCCCCAAATATCCCTGGATGTCAATGGATTTTGTTGGATTGTACGAGACATAAAACTATGGAATTAGTGGGTTTTAAAGGATGTTTTGAAGTTTAACAAATAGTATTAGATGGTTGTTTGGTGGAGCTGAGGGGGATCGAACCCCTGACCTTACGGCTGCCAGCCGTACGCTCTCCCAGCTGAGCTACAGCCCCAATTGAAAAGCATATCTTTAATAATAAATTGAGCCTTGTGTGTCAACAAGAAAATATTTAAAGTGAATAAAAGATTGACATAGGGTTTCAAGAAAAGATATTATAATACTTTTGTTTAATAATATTATTTTTATAAAAGCCAGGTTGTTACAGGATAGATAATTTTTTTAAATTGCGGCAGCCTGATTGAGTTAAGGAGAAAGTGATGCTGCGTTATCTGCGTGAAAATACCGGGAACTGGGTCATTAAGTTTTTTCTCGGGATTATTGTCATTGTATTTGTATTTCTTGGTGTTGGATCATTTGGATCAAAAAGGAATAATAGTGTTGCAACAATAAATGATGAACCAATAACTATTAAAGAGTATCAGCGGGCTTATAAAATGCTTGTTGATCAGATGAGAGCAAGGTTCGGGAAAAATTTAAATGATGATATTTTAAAAGCGCTTAATGTGAAACAGCAAGCCCTTGACTCATTAATTGAAGAGAGACTTGTTCTTTCGGAAGCAGGGAAACTTGGCATAACAATTTCTGATGAAGAGCTGCAGCAATCCGTACTTTTAATTGAAGCGTTTCAAAAAGATGATAAATTTAATTTAGAACAATATAAAAAAGTTTTAAGTTTGAATTCCCTTACACCTGAAATTTTTGAAGAGAGCCAGATAAACTCTTTAAAACAGCAGAAAGTTAGAGCGATACTGTTTAGTTCAGTAAATGTATCTGAACTTGAAGTGCGCAATTGGTATCTGTTTAAAAATACCAAAACAGCTATAAATTATGTTAAGTTTGATCCTGCTGATTATGCTGATATTAAGCCTGATTCACAGGAGATTGAAAAATATTACAAAGAAAACTCAGAGGATTATAAATCTGATCTTAAAATTCAAACTAAGTATCTTGAATTTTCTCCTGAAGATTATATAGATGATGTGTCCATAAGTGATGTCATGATAAAAGAGTATTATCAGGAGCACTGGCAAGAATTTAAAATCCCACAGAAAGTTGAAGCAAGGCATATTTTAATTAAAGTAGAAGAAGATGCCACACAAGAAAAAGTCGATTCAACTCAAAAACAGGCTCAAGATATATATGATATGGTGGTTGATGGTCAAAATTTTCAAGAGCTTGCAAAAAAATATTCCCAGGGTCCTTCTAAAGATAACGGGGGATATCTTGGCAAATTTGAAAAAAATGCCATGGTGAAGCCTTTTGCTGATAAAGCTTTTTTCATGAAAAAAGGGGAAATTTCAGAACCTGTGAAGACAATGTTTGGCTGGCATATTATTAAACTTATAAATAGATTTGATGCTTCCACAAAAACTCTTGAACAGGTTTCCAAGAAAATAAGAAAAGAGCTTGAAATCCTGGCAATGCAGAACACGGCTTACTATAAAGCAGGAGAAGCATTTGATTCTGTAATTGATGGAGATGATTTTGAGCAGGCAGCTCTTATTGCCAGTAAAAAAATTGTTACCAGCAGTGAATTCAGTATTGATGGAAAAGGCCTTGCTTTGAATGATAATGCAGGGTTTGCAAGGGCTGCTTTTGAACTCTCTTTAGATGTCATAAGTGATATAGAACAATTTGGTGATTCCTACTATTTGATAAAAACCATTAAAAGAATCGACCCTGTTATACTCGAGTTTGATATCGTTAAAGAGAGAGTTCGAGATGCAGTAAAAACAAAACTTCAAAAAGAGCAGGCAAAAAAAGAGGCCGGCTTGTATCTTGTAAAAGTTCTGAATACCAATACATTAGAGCAGCTTGGAAAAGGTAAACTAACATCAACAAAATTGTTCACAAGAACCGGCAGTATTGAAAAAGTAGGAAATCATGATGAATTCATAAAGGCAGGTTTTTCACTGAATAAGGATAACAGAATTTATCCTGAAATAATTGAAACCTCGATGGGTTATTATATCATTGGTTTTAAAGAGAGGAAAACACCTGATGAATCTGAAATTTCAAAAAATCTTGAAACTTTAAATGCTCAAATTCTCAGGAGAAAACAGGCGCAGTCTTACCAGGATTGGATTGTGCAATTGAAAAAACAAAATAAAATCACCTATGATCCGCAACTTTTGAAATAAGTTGTTTAATATGAAATATAAAACCATTGTTGTAAAGTTTGTAATATTTGGGCTTTTGTTCATACTCTCATGTACACCAAAGCATAATCTTGTCATTGAATCTGATAGTGGTGTTCCAATAGACCCGGATATTGTTTTTGGACATCTTCCAAATGGATTCCAATACATACTTAAGGAAAACACCACTCCTGAAAACAGAGTCAATATCCATTTAAATGTTTTTTCTGGATCAATGCATGAGACCAGTGAACAGCAGGGGGTTGCCCACTATCTGGAACATATGCTGTTTAATGGATCAACCCACTTTCCACCTGGAGAACTTATTAAATATTTCCAATCCATTGGTATGGATTTTGGTGCAGATGCCAACGCCCACACCTCTTTTTTTAATACTGTTTATGATCTCTCTCTGCCAGACAATACACAAAAACATATGGATAAAGCTTTTGTGATTATAGAAGATTATGCGCAGGGAGCGCTTCTGCTTGATTCAGAAGTTGATCGTGAGCGGGGAGTAATACTGTCTGAGAAAAGGCAGAGAGACTCAATATCATATAGAACGTTTAAAAAATCTCTGGAATTTGAGCTGCCTGGCTCTCTGCTCAATAAAAGATTTCCAATCGGGATTGATGAAGTCTTAAACAAGGCAGATTCAAATCTGCTGAAATTATATTATGATCAATGGTATCGCCCGGATAATATGGCTCTGGTAGTTGTGGGTGATTTTAATGCCAGGGTTGTTGAATCTATGATTATTAAAAGGTTCTCAAAGCTTAAATCCCGTAGTCTGTTTTCAAGGGCATCTTTATCCACAAAATGGAAAGAGTATGGGAGAACTAAAGTATTTTATCATTATGAACCAGAAGCCAGCAGTACTGAAGTAACAATCGAGACAGTTTCGTGGAAACCCTTTGAAACACAGACACTGGAGATTATAAAAAAAAGAACTCTGGATCGTATTACAAATTCAATAATTCAAAATCGACTCTCAAGGATGGTCAACAGGCAAACTGCCAGTTTTTCACAAGCCTCTGCCTATTCTGGTTCATTCCTGCATAATATATCTTTGTCTGCCGTAAATGTAATATGCAGCCCTGAGAATTGGCAGGACTGCCTAAAACAGATTGAAAAAGTCTTAAGACAGGCTCTTACGTTTGGGTTTGAACAAAAAGAGTTGGAGAGAGTCAAGGCTGAATTCATCTCCTCCCTTGAAAGAGGAGTTAGTCAGGCTTCAACTCAAAAAACTAAGAATTTATCCAGGCAAATTCTATCAACCATGAATAAAAAAGGATTGTTTTTATCTGAACAGCAAAGAGAGAATTTATTAAAACCTTATATTCAAATAATCACGCTGCAGGATGTCCATAAAGCCTTAAAAGAAATTTGGTCAAAGGATCACAGGCTTATAACGGTTACAGGAAACGCAGATATTCAGACAAAATATCCTGAAACAACAATTCTTGATGTTTTTAACAAAAGTATTAATAAAAAGGTTAATAAATATAAGGGATTTGAATCAAAAAAATTTCCATATCTTACAATACCATCTCCCAAGCCAATAATAAAAGCAAGGGAAGATAATGTTAAAGAACTTGACATCACAAAAATTGAATTTGAAAATAATACCTCTTTGAATCTTAAAAAAACTGATTTTAAAAAAAATGAATTCAAATTCAAGGTTTGTTTCGGGCAGGGGAAAAAATCACAACCTGTCACAAAACCTGGTCTATCAATGATTGTGGAGAGTGTTATACAAGATAGTGGTTTAGGTGGTCTGGATGCTGATCAATTGGAAGAAGCTCTGGCAGGCAAAGATGTCAGTATTGGTTTTGGAGTAAATGAAAACTATTTTTCTTTGTCTGGATCTGCTGATCCAAAGGAAGCTGAGCTTGTTTTTCAACTCATTTTTCACTATTTGAATGATCCTGGGTTCAGCCAGGAAGCTTTGAACCTTGCAAAAATCCGGTATAAACAGAAGTTTGAAAGCTTTATGCAGACACTTGAAGGTGTTATGCAAATTAAAGGAGACTCTTTTCTTGCTGAAGGTGATGCCAGGTTTGGTATGCCTCATCCTGGCATAATTGAGCAATATACTTTGAATGATATTAAAAATTGGCTGATCCCATATTTTGAAAATTCTCCCATTGAGATCTCCATTGTTGGAGACTTTAATTTTGAAAATATGATTAAATTAGCTTCAAAATATATGGGGACTTTTAATAAAAGGATTAAATTTTCCAATAAATCCATTAAGTCAGCCAAAGTTAAATTCCCGGAAGGAAAACAGCTTGAACTTGCAATTGATTCAAAAATTAAGACCGCTGTTGTCCGCCTTGCCTTTTTAACCGATGATTTTTGGGATATTGGTCAGACCCGCCGTCTTTCAATATTATCAAGAGTTTTTTCAGAAAGGCTTAGAGTTCTTATAAGAGAAGAGCTTGGTGAAACTTACTCTCCTTATGCATATAATAATCCTTCAATGAGTTTTAATGACTATGGAATAATGCATGCAGTTGTAAATGTAAAACCTGAAAGAATAGAATTTGTTTATGATAAACTCAAAGAGATCATATATTCTTTAACTTTACAAAATATTACAAAGCATGAGACAGGCCTTGCTTTAAAACCGGTTCTAAACCATTTGAAAGTTATTCAAAAGAGTAATACTTATTGGTTGAATTCAGTTATGGCCAACTCTTCAATTTACCCGGAAAAATTTGAGTGGGCCAATAATATGACTCATGATTACAGTAAAATTACTAATGATGAGTTGAATGGACTTGCAAAAAGATATCTGAATATTGATCAAAGTGCCTTAATTATAATAAAATCAGGAAAAATAGATTAGTGAAATGAATTTTTAGGAGCTGCCTGAAATATCAGGAAAGAAGGGCTTGAAACTGTCTAAGATTTTTGTGGTTTTGAAATATTATCTACCGATTCTGAAACATTGTTTTTAAGATAATAATCTAAATCAAATAGTTGTTTGAAACTTAAATCTGTAAACTGTACATGCCTTTTTCTTACTTTCATGGAGCTGAAAGAGGGAGCATTGGTAATTTCATAGTCTGCAATGGTTTTAAATGGAAGATCCCCCACATAGTAGCCCATGCTGCTTAAAAAAATTGTCTCTTCAGAAGTTTCTTTATCTTCTGTCTCTTCATTGCTCGTGTCAATATATTTGAAAGCAAGACCTCCTATGCTGAGATCAATTATCTGGCCTAATTTATGAGAATTAGGGCTTATAGCAGCATAGGCACCCTCTACAGCCTTATAGCGTTTATTTTTCCGTCTTTCAATTGTCCTTTTTCTGCCAACCATGAATACTGTCCCTTCTGTGTTTGCATCATTCGGTCAAAAGCAATCATACAATTTAGTTCACATTTTACATTGCATGATTTATGCCATTATCCATATTTGCCGCTAATTTTATATATCAATTATAGAACTATTTAAAATTAAATCAAATACTAACAAAAATATTTTCAAATCATTGGTATCCAAATATTGTCCACCAAATTTTTGATGGGAAAATGGAAAAAAATGTAATACTTTTATGAATTTTTTTCCCCAAGAGTATTACATTTTTTTCCCAAACATTTTTAAAGTTCTATCCTTTTTTACATTATCCGGTTTAAAAACTCTACCACTTATTACTATATATATACCATGTTGTAAAGTTTGAACTGCTGCAACAGCTGAACCAAGATTAAAAACAGCGTCACTTGATCTAAATTTTGCAGGTTCCATGGCTCCTGTAAGGACGATGGTTTTATTTTTAATGGTCTCAAGTACTTTTGCTGTTTCAATCATAGTGTCAGTTCCATGGGTAATAATAATTTTATCAGAGGTATCATTTTTTACAATTTTATAAACAGCAGAGCGATCCTGATCAGTCATATCAAGAGAATCTTTTTTAAATATTGAAGAGACATCTGATTTGAAATTAACTCTTGCATCTTTTAAAATATCATTAATATTGGATTCACCAATTTCATATTTACTTAATGCATCAAAATATACCTTATCAATAGTTCCGCCAACAGCAAAAAATTTAATTTTCATATTTGCCTTTTAAATTTTTAAAATAGTTTAAAGTGG
>JAQIBP010000018.1 GCA_027858995.1 Deltaproteobacteria bacterium
GCTATATGATGCGAATACAATTGGGTTTGAAACGAAAACTCAAAAAGCAAACTTTTACCAAAAACCCTTGTCAAGTAAAAAATGACATCGGATGCATTTTTTTTGCTGAATAATTACACAGTTTTTATCTATTTCTTGACAAGAGACAAAAAAATTTTTACTTATTTTAATAACTTTTTTTATGAAGATGGAGGCTGTTTTTGAAAAGTTTAAAACGCTTTGTTCACATAGCCATTTATAGTTTAATCTGGTTTTGGTTAATATTTTCTCAACCCATCGCTTATGCAGAGGACAGTCTTGGAGAAAATATTGATTGTACAGATTTGAGCGTTCACTATGTGGACGACCCAAGCTTAACCAAGGAAGAGCGTATTCGCCTTATGGAAAAAGCTTTTCGGGACTCTTTGAATCGATTTGAATTGTGCCAGGAGTTAAAGGAAATTGCAAAGTCTTCAAGTGCAGCAGACAGAAATGGCAATGGGATAAAAAACAATGCTGGTGATTCAACAATAGAGACAGGAGGAACGTCGGGCGATGAATCTGTTGCAAGTTCCACAATGTCGGGGACTGAAGCTTCCGAAAATGTTTCTACACCTGAGGGTACTGAGGTGATAGAATCCGGTAACATTCAGAGCTTGCAGGATAAAAATGAGACAGTTGGCAAGACGCGTGAAAATATGAAAAAATCAAACGGGAAGCTTCCGGAAGATATTCCGTCTGCCCGGAATGATGATGCGCTTGCTGCCCAGATAAGATACGCTGCAGAAAACGAACCAGACCCTGTCAAACGTAAGCAGTTGTGGAATGAGTACAGAAAATACAAGGGCTTGCCAACCAAATAACAGCAGAGAGATGCCATGATCTTAAAAAAAATAGTTACACTCTTTATTATTTTCACATTTTTGCTTTCAGGATGTGCAACCCATAATCAAACCATGTCAACAGTTGGTCCTCTTCCATCCTCGTCTTACTCAAAGGATGTGGAAAAAGCATCCATGGTAACCGCACCAACACTTGATGTGATAATTCCTGTTTTTGATCCAGGCCTGCAGGAAGATCAGTCAAAAGATGATAACAAAGATATCTGGCCGGAACTGCGCAGAGCTGAAGCCAACCGTTTTGCCTATAAGCTTAAGGGGAAATTGGAAGCAACAGGTCAATTTGGTGCAGTACGTGTAACACCGGATAAAACTGCTACAGGAGATTTGTATATTCTTGGAAGAATTGAGGAGTCAAATGGCGAAAAAGTTGCCATTAAAATAGAGGTCGTGGATATAAGCGGTAAAAAATGGTTGGATGAAGTTTTTGAACATGAAGTGTCTGAAAACTTTTATAAGGATCAAAGGAATAAAGGTCTGGATCCTTACGATCCTTTATTTGAAGACGCTGCTGCTAAAATTATTGATGAACTTAATGATCATCCTTTAAAGGAGTTGGAAGACCTGAGTTACATTACAGATCTCAGGTTTGGAGCCAATTTTTCTGATAAAGCCTTTATGCAGTACATGGAGACAAAGGGAGGAATATTTTCTTTGGTGAGCAAACCCAGTGACAATGATCCTATGTTAAAACGTGTGAAAGCCATTCGGGTAAGAGATCAACTTTTTATTGACAACCTGCAGGACAACTATGCCTCTTTTTCTGAACAGATGAATGAAAGTTATCTGATGTGGCAGGAGCAGAGCCTTTTTGAGACTCAGGCAGAGCGTGAGGCGAGGAGAAAAAGTGTTGGCCAGGCGATAGGGGGTGTCCTTTTAATTGGCCTGGCTGTCCTTGCCGGGGTGTCAGGATCTAATTCTGATAGTACAGGAAGCAGTGCCGCCGGTGCTACAGGGGCGATTATAGGTGGTTTAGCCGGTGCTTCTTTGCTTTCAAAGAGTTTTAAAACCAGTGCGGAGGCAAAGGTACATCGTGACTCACTGAATGAGCTTGGACAATCTATTGACATTGATCTATCTCCCCAAGTCATTGCCTTTGAGAAAAAAAGTGTTGAACTGACCGGCGATGCAAAGGAACAATTTGCACAGTGGCGTGAATTTCTGCAAAAAATCTATTCTGAAGAAAAGACACCTGATGTGCAACTATAAACATAAGAGATCATGTGATTGAAGAAAAACTAAAGAAAGCTCGTCAGCGCATTGGCAAACGCAGAATACGGTTAGTGAGCGCCCTGCTTGCCGCCATTTTCCTCTGCAGTCTATTGGTGATTGGTCTTTCCTCCTATGATTTTTCAAATAAAAAGAGTGTACAGGCTGTTGTCTCTCCAAAAAAGATTCTGGTCAAAAGTGACAAAGAGAAAATCCGTGAAAATTTTATAGAAAAGTTACAAGAATATGAAAACGAACTGGAACCCCGCCTGGCGGCGGTCAACGTTGAACTCTGGAATCAAAATGCATTTATTGAAATAGATGAACTTAAAAAAAGAGTGATGTCAAGTTTTACAAATGGAGATTACCAGATCGCCACTGAAAATCTCCTGTTGCTCCAAAATTTAATAAAGAAAATTATTAAGGAAGCAAATCATATCTTTGAAGAAAATCTGGAAAAGGCTGCCTCTCTGTTAACAGAAGACCTTTATAATGGAGCGAACCTTCATATCAAAAAATCTTTATTGATCGATCCACAATCGCCTGAGGCATTGGGACTCCAGCTGGAAATTGAAAAACTCCCTTATCTGATTCCGCTTTTAAATGATGCAAAGGCTGCCCGGGCTGAAAATGATCTTCAAAAGGAATATGACCTTTTACAGCAGGTATTGAGTATTGCACCGGACCGTAAAGGAGTGAAGGATCGATTGAAGATGCTGGCTGGACTCATTAAAACTCAAAACTTTGATGCCCATATTTCTTCGGGCTTTTCTGATATTGAAAAGAGACAGGGAAAAAAAGCCAGATATCATTACCAGGAAGCTAAAAAGATTGATTCCCGGCGGGAGGAACTATCAATACTTGCCGGTCAGTTACTGGAACTGGAAAAATCTATTCGTGTTCAGCAGGCAATTAACCAGGCAGAGCAAGCAATCCAGCGGGATGACTGGCAGCAGGCAAAAAAGCATTTTACCCGGGCCGCAAAAGATGCACCGGAAAATAAAACCGTGGCCGAAGGGCTGCGACGTGCCGGCTATTTCCTTGAGCTTTTGGAAGATTTCAGACAATATTTTAAAAATCCTTACCGTCTTGCCCATGCTGATATTCGCAGTAAAGCGGAGAAGCTGTTGGTCCAGGCTGAAAAAGCTTCAAACTATAGTTTTGCAATAACAAGGCAGGCAAAAGAATTAAGCGATCTGATTATCAAGACAAACCGATTCATTCCTGTAACCATTACTTCTGATAATAAAACTTACATATTGGTTCACAGGGTTGGCAAGGTAGGAGTCATTTCTCAAAAAAACATACAGCTGAAACCTGGCAGTTATACTTTTGAAGGAGCCCGCAACGGTTTTAAATCAAAACTGGTGCAGGCCTTTATTCCCTATGACCAGAATAACTTTAGTGTGCATATAATCTGCGATGAGCCAATTTAATAAAAAATTAGATCAAGCAAAGAGCCGGCAAAAACTAACCTACCTTATTGCAGGTATAATACTGCTGGCAAGTCTCCTGATAATTGTAGTGTTGTTTGTTATCGCCCGTGGAACCCATGTTGAAATTATACCCGAGAATGCAAAAAAACATGCCGTGTACAGAATTACAAAGGGATTGGGGTTTTGTCTGGGAGACACGGTCTATTCACTTTCCCGAAACTTGATGCTTACAGCTTCCTCACCCGGTTATAAAGTCGCAAGAGTCTCCATTGATTCTGAACTTCTGGGTAAGGTTTACCCTTTGGAATTATTCGAATTATCCGGACGTCTTGTCGTTGAGATTTCAGGGGATGATGATATTTTGTTAAAGACAGCGTGGCGAATCAATAATCGTGATATTGATCTTTTGAAAAAGCTTGATATCGAACTTAAAGCCGGGCTATACACTCTCACTATAGACAATCCTTTTTTTCAACCACAAGAGGTGGAGATCGATATTAAACGCGGGGAAGAAAAGAAGTTGACAGTGGATTTGATCCCTGTCAGCGGTCTGTTTAATATTGATTCCAAGCCTTCTGGAGCTCCTGTCTATCTTGATAATGAGAAGGTCGGTCTAACCCCTTTGCAACTGGAGCAAAATGGGGGTCGATATAGTTTACGGATTGTACATGAAAACTATATTGAAGCAGTTGAACAGCTATCAATTACCCGGACCAATCCAAAATTGAACCGCAAGTATCAACTTGAACTGAAAAAAGGTAGGGTAAGGCTCAATCTGAAGCCGAAAGGAGGGACACTATTAGTCAATGGCATTAAGAATGCTGAACCCCTCATCCTTGACGCGACAGTAAAACATCGTCTGACCTATATGAAGCCTGGTTTTTATCCTGGAACTCAAACAATATTGCTTGCCGCCGATGAAGAGAAACAAATCCTTTTTCAACTGAAACCTGAAATCGGGAAGGTAGAGATATTTTCTTTACCTCCGTCAATGGTCTGGATTGACGGCAAAACCTTTGGTGTAAGCCCTGTCAGCACGAATCTTTCTGCAATGCCCCATAAAATTATGTTTAAAAAACATGACTATCGTTCTATTGTTAAGATGGTTAAACCCAAAGGGAGCACAGTTCAAAAAGTATCAGTATCACTGCTCACAGAATACCAGGCCCGGTTAGATGAATCCCCTCGGGAATATACCAATAAAGCGGGTGTCAAACTGAAACTATTTGTGGTTAAGGACACTCTTACCATGGGGGCTCCTCGTTCTGAGAAAGGCCAGCGGGCCAATGAATTCCGGAAAAAAATCCATCTGACAAAATCTTTTTATGTCAGTCTTTTTGAAATAACCAACAGCCAATTTACAAAATTTAACCCCAAAAAAGTGACGGGTTCTGGAAATACCCCTGTCACTTCGGTCAGTTGGCAGGAGGCGGCAGGTTTCTGTAATTGGCTGAGTGCAATAGAAAAACTTCGCCCATTCTACAAAACCGCAGCAAATGGACAGGTGACAGGTTTTGATGCCCACACCGAGGGTTATCGACTGATTAGCGAAGGTGAATGGGAGTGGCTGGCCCGCAAGTCAGGTAAGATCAAGCAGACACTGTTTACCTGGGGAAATGACACGGTTATACCGCCTAGAACTGCCAATGTGGCAGATGAAAGCGCTAAAGGCCAGGTAAGATTTTTTATTCCCAATTACAACGATGGTTATTCCGGCATTGCCCCTGTCGGAAGTTTTGATAGAGAGTCATCGGGTCTTTATGATATGGCAGGAAACGTCAGTGAATGGGTTAATGACATCTATTCCATCATACCGCCGCAAGGGGATAAAACAGCAGGCAACCCTTTAGGGGAACAGCGTGGATATAAACATGTGGTCAAAGGTGCCAATTGGCGCTCCGGTACCATTACCACTCTGAGACCGGCATTTAGGGAGGGATTGACTGCAGGACGTGATGACCTGGGCTTTCGCATTGGACGTTATTTATATGGAGGAAAAAATGAATAAATTGATTAGAATAATACATAAGAAGCCTGTGTTGTGGCTTTTGATACTGGCTGTTCTTTTCATCACCGCAGCAACAGTCTATGCAGTGCTGCCGGCAATCAGCCTGAATTCTCCAACCTCTTTTCCAGTGGATATTTGATATGTCAGAAATAGTGAAGAACTTCATAGTCCTGATAATTTCTATTATTATAGTACATCTTGTTTACATTGGCTATATTCGTCCCCAGGCAGATATTTTGCTTGATGCGGCAAGGCTGGCAGGTCAATCAGCCCCAAGGGATCTGGTGATTGTACTCAAGGATTATGAGCAGGAAATCTGTTTTATTCTTATGATCTGGGGAAGTTTTCTCATATTGAGCAAGTGTATAATGATACTGCGAAACAATTATCTTTTTACCGTTGATTTAATTGAAGAAACAACCAAAGAAAATCTTGTGCCGGAAAAAATTATTGAAAAACTTGATACAGAACTCTCTGCTGATCGCAGTCGGGCACCACTTATTCAAACCCTGCGTGCAGCCCTGTGGCGTTATGCAGGAACCAGGAGTGTACAAAATATCTCAGACGCAATTGAAAGCAGTGTTGAGGCACTTGCCGTTCGCCAGGATGCCGAGAACTCAATGATCCGCTATCTTATCTGGGCAATCCCATCCATTGGTTTCATTGGTACTGTCCGCGGAATCGGTGAAGCGTTGTCCCTTGCAGACAAAGCACTTGCCGGAGACATTGCCGGCATGACCAACAGTCTTGGCGTTGCCTTTAACTCCACATTAGTGGCACTGTTGATCAGTCTATTTCTAATGTTCATTTTTCATCAGCTGCAGCGCCTTCAAGATGGTCAAATAGTTGATATTCAAGCCTATTGTGATAAATATCTTCTTGCCCGGATCAAATAACCGGAGAATTTATGAGAAGGCACCGCAAATCAGAAGATTTCAACCTTGCATTTCTTGACATCATGTCCTGTGGCCTTGGAGCTGTGGTACTGGTATTTATGCTGGTAAAGCATGATGTGGGCAGCTCATCCACAGAAACAGATCTTCTGACAAAAGATGTGCAGCAACTGGAATTACAGCATGACGAACTTCAACAAACCCTGGAGCAACTGCTTAATATATCACAATCCAAAGCAGAAAAGATTGCCCTGCTCAGAGCCAGGCTTACACAGCTTGAACAGTCGCTGTTACAAAAAAAAATGAGCCTTGTTCAAAAAAAAGACCAATTGGGAGCTTTGAAAAATGATATTGCCAAAAGACCGATTGCCAAAAAAGAAGATCTTCTGGAAGATAATCGAGGCGGTGAAGAAAACTACCTGATGGGTCTGAGAGTAGAAGGGCATCGTATTGCTGTTCTTATAGACAGCAGCGCTTCCATGACCGATGAGAAGCTTATAGACATTATTAAACGAAAAAACAGTTCTGCAGCTGTAAAAAAACAGGGCCCCAAATGGCTTCGCACCCAAAAAACAGTGCGCTGGGTTCTCGCACGGATTCCTAAAACCAGTCAGGTAGCCGTTATCTCTTACAACTCTTCTGTAAAATCATTGGGTAAACTCAACTGGATGGAACTGGATAATCCTTCAACACTTGCGGCGCTTTATGAAGAGATAGAAACAATTATTCCCCAGGGCGCCACCAATCTGCAAAAAGGGTTGCAGGCTGTTTCCAGGCGTAACGCCACAGATCTTTATGTGATTACCGATGGACTGCCCACAGCTGGTGAATCCCGATACGCAAGCCTTAACCCATTTTCCAATTGCAGTTCTCTTTTGGGAAAAGCCTCTACAATTTCTGGTGAATGCCGGGTAAAGCTTTTTCGGCAAACCATTAAAGAGACTAAACTGGATCGTGTGAAGGTTAATATTATTTTACTTCCCATTGAAGGTGATCCCGATGCAATAAATGAATATTGGCGTTGGGCAGCTTTATCAGGAGGTCTGGTGATAAGCCCTGCGGTGAACTGGCCATGAAAATCAAAAAAAAGACTTTTGATATATTCAATCTCTCCTTTTTGGATATAATCTCCTGCGGTTTTGGAGCTGTGGTGCTGCTGGTGTTAATCTCCAATACTTCTGAAAACACCTCTCAAGCAAAAAAGGTTGAGGTAGAGAGTCTTTTTGGCCAAGTGATTACCCTGAAGAATAGAATAGATGACCTGGCAAGCAAAATCGATCAGCAGACAAAAAAAAATGATGACCAGATTGCAGAATGGGGAAATTTAGGGCGTGCAGCCCAGACGCTTTCAAAGAACCTGGCAATAAAAGAAAAAGAAGAGAAGAAACTGGCGGGTGATTTGCAAGGACTCTCTCTGGTCCAGTCCACTCTACAGAGGATCTCTATTTCCCCATCCACCAGCACCACCACTCGTGATGAAGAGGTGGGCGGTATTCCTGTGGACAGTGACTATGTCATTTTCATCGTTGATACATCAGGCAGCATGCAGTCTATCTGGGCTCGAGTCTCACGAGAGATCCTTAATGTTTTGAGTATTCATCCCAAAGTAATCGGTTTTCAAATTTTAAACGATATGGGAAAGCCTCTTATTTCAGGCTACGGCGGTCGTTGGATTCCCGACACACCACAAAGGCGTAAGAGTGTGATGAAGATATTTACCAGTTGGGCAGATGCATCTAACAGCAGCCCTGTAGAAGGGATAGAAAAAGCATTGAGACAGTATGCAAAACCTGGTCAGTCAACGGCGATCTATGTTTTTGGTGATGATTATACCGGCTCCTCCTATGATCCGGTTATCGACCGTATTACCAAAAAAAACAGGCGCCGGCAAAACGGGCAGCTGTTAGCAAAAATTCATGGCGTTGGATTTCTTTCAAAGCACTCCACCAAGCGTTTTGCCATTCTGATGCGGGAGCTTACCAAGAGGAATGGAGGGACCTTTATAGCGCTGCCCCTATAGCGATGTTATTGAAATATGTTTGAGTATCTTTCTATATTTATGTTTGAATACCAGATTTTGTTCTATTGCCGCGGAATATGAAAATTCAATCCTTTACAATAATAAGCCGGCACTCTTTTAAAAATCTATGCCGTTCTATTACTTTTTCCAATATATGGTAATCTGACATGCTGACAATGATGGCTGTATTTTTTTCTCCTGCACTGCGAAGCCCTTTGATAACTAAAGGATGACTGCCAATTCTATCATCTTTTAACGCCTGTTCCAGATTGCAATAATATTTGCATACACCATTTTGAACAGCAAATTCCCTGCTGATAAAAGTGGAAGAGTATATGTCATGACCCTGTTCACTGGTAATAACAGGATTAAGTACTGGCTCCACTGCAAATTTTCGTGCATCAATAATTAAACCCGTGTAAAGATTTTTCTCTGATAGTTTGCTTTTTTCTCCAGATTTATCAAAATTAATTTGAGATATCTGCTTTATTTTTTCCGGGAGAACCAATTGTAAAAAACCTCCAAACATATTGGTTTCAATTATGATTTCAACTGAAAGCGCAGAAGTATAATACTGTTTTTTTATGACTGCATCTCTTGCAGTTTTTTCTATACCTGCCAGAATAACATCATTTTTTGATGCATACTCCCCAACACTCAGGGAATTATTAATTATCAACTGTTTTAAAATGTCTATGATGTGACGATTCGCATCAGCCCTTGCCGACCCTGGAACTGACTTATGGGATGTTTTGGTATTATCTTCAACCGATGCTTTACCAATTGCAATAATATTGCCAGTAGTCCAGTTTATTGTCCCATGTTCAAACCGGGTCAGGCAATAAAAATTTTCAGGTTCATTCTGATCTGCAAGGCAATAGGAATTATTGAAACAAAAGATTAAAACAATAACAAAAAAATGCAGCATGAAAAGTTTAAATAACAGATTATAAAATCTTGCCATATATATTTTATTTTGTCCCATGGTTTAAAAAATTTAATTCAATAAAATCTGCAATTTCAATAATGTCTTCAATGCCAAATGTTGGTACATCTAATTTGTAATCTGAATTTGTTACAAAGGCAATCAAATTTTCATCACCCCCGCATAAAGGTTCTTTATGCACACTTTGTGTCCTGAAAATTTCAATTTTAGGAAGGTTCTGTCTTTTAAATCCTTCAGCAAGAATAATATCATTGTCATCAAGATAAAACTTCATTTTTTCAAGATGGCTTGCCTTGTCATCCTTAATCATGGCTATTTTATCTTCAGAAATCACAAGAGTGCTTGCAGCACCGGCTTTTTTGTGACGCCAGCTGTCTTTGCCCTCTTTGTCCGTTTCGAATCTGTCGTGGGCATGTTTGACAGAGCCTATTTTATACCCTTTTTGTGTCAAATGTGTGATAACTTTTTCAAGAAGAGTGGTTTTGCCTGAGTTGGATTTTCCTACAATTGTAATTATTTTGGGTTTCATATTATTTATTTCACAATCTCATAATTTCCTAAATAAAATAAGAGGGATACGTTGCTGTTACCCTGTCATATTTATTATGCCCACTCCAAACAAAGCAGGCAATATCGATTATAAAAATAGTATTCATACCCCAAAAGTCAAGTTTGATATAAAACACTCCCTTAAAAGCAAACACCCTTCTACATATCTCAAAATGGATTATTTCTACATCTAAATTTAAACAAAGTATGTGAGATAGACCAGCCTTGTAATGGTTAAGAATACAACTATCAGAAATATGGGACGAATGAATCCAACCCCCTTTTTTATAGCAAGACTTGAACCTGCACGCGCCCCCATAATTTGGCCTGCCGCCATACAGAAACCTGCGGAATAAAGAACTTTGCCTCCAATGATAAATACAGCCAGTGCCACGATGTTACTGGTAAAATTCATGATCCTTGTAATTCCTGAGGCTTTTTTCATGTCTAATCCCAAAAGGATCAATAAGGCAGCTGTCCAAAATGAACCTGTGCCCGGGCCGAAGAAACCGTCATAAAAACCTAATCCAAGACCAAACAATAAAAAAAACAGACGTTGAGACATTTTTGGATTGCTGGAGCCATGCCCGAGATCTTTTGAAAAAAGGGTATAGATAAATACAAAGAACAAAAGTATGGGAATCAACCCTTTAAGAAATTCAACCTCCATATGTTGGATTGTCACGGCACCTAGTATGGCTCCAAAGAGAGTGAACAAGATGCCAGTTAAACTTTCGTCGAGTTTGACTACACCTTTTTTGATATAATTGTAGGAAGCAGAAAGAGTACCGAAACTTCCCTGGAGTTTGTTGGTTCCCAGGGCAATATCTGGAGGAAGACCAACTGAAAAAAGTACAGGCAGAGCAATCAACCCTCCACCTCCGGCAATGGAATCCACAAAACCTGAGCATAATCCGGTTATAAACAGCAGGATATAAGTTTGAATTGTCAGATCTATCGCCATGGTTTAGAGTAGCTTTAAATTTGTCTCTAATTAATTTTAATTTGGTCTTTTTATGGTAAGAATGTCGTCTTTTGCAACACAAAAGTCAATACTACTTGAATTGAAAAAAACCATTTTGACAGAAATTTTTTGGTGATGAATATTTTTGATATCTCTGATAATTTCACCTTGAATACTTTCCGCAGGGATAATTAACCTTAACTAAAATAATTGCCTGTTAGAACAAATTTACCGTGGTTTATCTGCCGAAACTATTTACATTGTGTTTTGTTTTTGTTACCACAAGAGTCAATTTTCAATTAATAATTATGGAGAATTAAATGATTAGAGTTAAAACTATTCTTTTTCTGTTTTTTACGACAGTAATTTTTTTTTCACAAATTCCTGCCTTTGCAGCAGAAGGAGATATAAAGAAATTGACTACGGAAAATGACAAAATCAGTTATGCGTTGGGATTCAATATTGGTGACAATATTCAGGAAAATTATTCTTTAAACCGGGAAGCATTTTTTCAAGGCATCAAAGACAGTAAAGGCGGTTCAAATATGCTGTCTGATGAACAAATGCAGGAAAGTTTAATGGCCTTCCAGCAGCAGATGAAGCAAGAGCAGGCAGAAACCATTAAAATAAAAGCTGAACAGAATAAGGCGGCAGGCAAAGCTTTTCTTGAGGCAAATAAGACAAAAGAAGGTGTAAAGACCCTGGCCAGCGGTCTTCAGTATAAAGTAATCAAAAAAGGAGACGGTGCTTTTCCTAAGGCTTCGGATACTGTGAGCTGCCATTACAGGGGAACCACCATTGATGGAAAGGAATTTGATTCTTCCTACAAACGCGGCAAGCCAGCTTCGTTCCAGCTTGATGCTGTGATCAAAGGCTGGAGCCAGGCTCTTTTGCTCATGAAGACCGGTTCAAAATGGATGCTGTATATCCCGGAAGATCTTGCCTATGGGGACAGAGGCGCGGGCAAGGCCATTGAACCAGGTTCAACCATTATTTTTGAAGTGGAACTGCTCAATATTCAAGAAGGATAAACTCTTTAATCAATTTATCCATGTTTGAACACAATAGAGACATAATTAATACATTATGCCTCTATTATGAAAACAGGGGAGAGCTGATATGAGCGAGATGCTTTCAACCAAAGAGGTTGCAAAATTTTTAAATATTAATGAAAAAATGGTTTATTCATTAATTGCGGAAAAAGGGCTTCCAGCTTCAAAGGTTACGGGTAAATGGCTGTTTCCAAGAGAGCTGATTTATCAATGGATAGAAGCAGGCACACAAAATTTTCCCCAGCTTGCCAAGCTTCCACCATACCACGGGCTTGTTCTTATTGCAGGCAGCAATGATCTGCTGCTGGATAAAATTATTGCAACTTTTAATCTTAAACATGAAAATCATATGGCCATGTTTGGAATAACAGGCTCCATGGGAGGATTAAAAGCCTTAAAGCAAAACCGATGTCATATAGCATCAAGCCATCTTGTTGCAGATAATGAAGAGTATAATTTTCCGTTTTTAAAAGATGAGATGAACCAGATGCCGGCCGTGGTAAATTTTAGTTTAAGGGAGCAGGGCATTCTAATCCAAAAGGGAAATCCTAAGAATATCAAGTCTGTTAAAGATCTTGGAAAACCAGGTATAAAAATTATTAACAGACAATTGGGAACAGGTACTCGACAGCTTTTTGATAAAGAGTTAAAAAAATCAGGTATCAAAGGCAAAATCATAAATGGATATGAAAACTGCCTGTCAAAACATATGGATATCGGGTTACAGATCCTGACAAAGAATGCAGATGCAGGACCAGGCATCAGACCTGTTGCCACTATCCTGGGTCTTGATTTTATTCCCATCTGCTGGGAACGATTTGATCTGCTCATCACCAAAGAACGATTTTTTGATAAAGGAATCCAGCTTTTTTTATCGCTTTTAAAAGGCCAGGTTATTCAAGCCGGTGCACAGGAGTTGGGCGGCTATGATTTGTCCATGACCGGTAAGATGATTTACCCTGAAGCAGAACCTGATCCTGAATAACTAACAAAAAATCTCCAGCCTTTATAACAAGACTCTGGTTCATCTGACAACTGATGAGACAACATATTCATCAATGATATTTTTAAGCTCAAACATCTGTTTATCAGAGAAAAAATTATCATCGGATTTTAAAAATTCAGGATCAAGAGCCACTATCTTTCTGGAGCATTTTTGCAGAATATATTTGGATGCCCCCTTTATCATTTCACCAATATCTCTCATTATTTCTTGATTGACAAAGGGTCTGCTGCAGGTGGTTCTAAACTCATAGGCAGGTGCTTTTTCAATTAAAAGCTGAATACTTTTCACTATTTTGTCTGTATCAAATTTTCTTGATATTACAAAATTATAATTTTCAATGCTGGTTTTTATATCCATGGAGATAAAATCAACAAGTTGATTGTTCAAAAGCTTTGCAACTGTTTCCGGCCGGGTTCCATTGCTGTCTAATTTCACTCTATAGCCCATTTGTTTGATTTTTTCACAAAACAGTGTCAAATCAGTTTGAAGTGTTGGTTCTCCACCGGTAATAACAACTCCCTCTAAAAAACCTTTTCTCTTTTCAAGAAATTGAAAAATCTCTTTTTCATCATAAAGATCACCAGTTTTTTTTGAAGGGCTGACGACAAGATCAGGATTATGGCAATAGGGACAGATGAAATTGCAACCCTGGGTAAAAACAACACATGCTATGGTTCCAGGAAAATCAATCAGGGAATTTTTTTGAAATCCACCAATATGCATATTTATCAGGCTGCATTAAAGGTATTATATGTTTTACGCATACAAAACTCTGTCCGCTTTCCGCTGTTCCACTGCCCAACAGGTCTTAAATAACCAACAACCCTTGAATAGACTTCTGTTTCAGCGCCACAGGTGTCACACTTTTCATGTTCACCTGAAATATAGCCATGGGACGGGCATACACTGAATGTCGGAGTCAAAGTAAAATACGGCAGTCTGAACGAGCTGGATACCTTGTTCACAACATTCTTTACAATTTCTATATCTGCAACTTCTTCTCCAAGGAAAAGATGTTGAACAGTTCCACCGGTATATTTGACCTGGAGCCTGTCCTGGAGTTCTAAAGCTTCAAAGATATCATCGGTATAGTTTACAGGAAGATGGGTGGAATTGGTATAAAACGGGTCTTTACCCTGTCTGTATTCTTCTTCATTAGCACAGATAATATCGTCATATCTTGCCTTGTCCATACTGGCAAAACGATATGTGGTTCCTTCAGCCGGAGTTGCTTCAAGGTTAAAAATCTCATCTGTCTCTTCCTGCAGTTCTTCAATTTTACCTCTGATATGATCCATGACCTTTACGGAAAAATCCTGCCCTGCTTTTGTGGCAATACTTTTATCCAGAAAGTTAATACAGGCCTCATTCATACCAAGGATACCAATGGTGGAAAAATGATTACGCCAGTAAACCCCGGTGCTCTCCTTGATTTTTCTTAAATAAAATTTTGAATAGGGATAGAGATCACCATCTGTAAATTTTTCAAGCATCTTGCGCTTAATGCTCAATGAATCTGCAGAAAATTTAATCAGAGTGTCTAATCTTTCAAAAAAATTATCTTCACTCTGGGCAAGATATCCAATTCTTGGCATGTTGATGGTTACAACCCCGATGGAACCTGTTAAGGGATTTGCACCAAACAGGCCGCCACCTCTTTTTCTCAATTCCCTGTTGTCCAGCCTTAATCTGCAGCACATGGAACGGGCATCTTCCGGATCCATGTCTGAATTTACAAAATTTGAAAAATAGGGTATCCCATATTTCCCGGTCATTTTCCAGATATTCTCAAGATTTGGATTATTCCAGTCAAAATCCTCAGTTATATTATATGTCGGAATAGGGAAGGTAAAAACCCTGCCTTTTGCATCTCCCTCCATCATGACTTCAGCAAAGGCAGCATTGAGTGTATCCATCTCCTCTTGATATTCTGCATAGGTATCCTGGCTGTGTTCCCCGCCAAGGATAACAGGAGTATCCTTTAAAGTGGTCGGTACATTAAGGTCCATGGTTATATTTGTAAAAGGCGTTTGAAAACCAACTCTTGTGGGAATATTGATATTAAATACAAATTCCTGCAGAGCCTGCTTAACCTCTTTATAGGACAAATCATCCTTTCTGATAAAAGGGGCGAGAAGAGTATCAAAATTAGACATTGCCTGAGCACCTGCTGCTTCTCCCTGCAAAGTATAGAAAAAATTAACAATCTGGCCAAGGGCACTGCGAAAATGTTTTGGAGGAGAAGATTCAACCTTGCCTGCAACGCCTTTAAATCCCTCAAGCAGAAGGTCCTGTAAATCCCATCCAACGCAATAGACAGATAAGAGACTTAAATCATGGATATGCAGATCTCCGGCATAATGTGCATCCCTGACAGATGGAGGATAAATTTTATTGAGCCAGTATTCTGCTGTAATATCTGAAGATATATAGTTGTTCAAGCCCTGGAGGGAATAACTCATATTGCTGTTCTCTTTAACCTTCCAATCCATTCTGTGAATATATGACTCCATCAGCCCCACATTTTCTTTAATGGCAATTTTTCTTATCTGATTGTGCTGCTCCCGATAAATAATATATGCTTTGGCGGTTTTATAAAATGGAGAATCCAAAAGGACTCTTTCAACAATATCCTGTATTTCCTCTACTTCAGGAACAACTCCAAGACGAAGGTCTCTTGCCAGTGTAACAACTTTCATTGTCATTTTTGTTGCTTCCCTGCCATTAAACTCCCCTGTTGCTTCTCCTGCTTTTCTCAAAGCATTGGTGATTTTTGATGAATCAAACTCTGCAACTCTTCCATCTCGTTTTTTTATTTTCTCAAACATGTGTCTACCTCTTGAAATCTGATTGAAATTAGCATATATTATTTATGATATAAATAAAGCAATCTGCAACACGAAATAATATGATTAATCAATATATTGAGGTTTGTCAATAAAAAAATATCAATATATTGTGTTTTGATATAAATTAAGACCTTTGAATAAAATGCACTTAGACCCTAACCCATTTTTTAGAAAATCAATAACAACCTGGTATGATTCTAATTTTATCTGCTGGGCACTTATTATTGTTATGCTTTTTGTGTTTGCCTTTGCCATTTTTGGTATTGTGATTGCTTCCAATAATATAAATTTCATAGAACATGTATGGTTTCCATATTTTCTGGCATTTTTAAGTCTGTTTCTTGTAATAAAAATATTTTTCAGGCTCAGGAAACGATTTCAAACAGACAATTAGAGGTTTTCGGTTAGACACTACTTAGTGCATAGGCTTACAAAATCAGCATTTTGTAATAAACTGTCAAGAAGATGATATAAAATTTTAGCTGTTACTCCCCAAATCACAACATCTTCATAGGGATATGTCAGTTGCATGATATTGGGTTTATGCAGATGGAAATCTTTTTTTTTATGAACACCAATCAAATATTTTAAGGGGATTTTAAAAACCCGGGATATCTCAGCAGCATCATGCCTTATGACGTCTTTTTGATTCCAGATGCCTGCAAAGGCTTCAATATCCTTGCTGTTAATGGTTTGGAAATGGCCAAAAGATCCAATGACCTCAACATTTTCCTGAACTATCCCCATTTCCTCTGCAAGCTCCCTTAAGGCTGTATCTCTTGTTGAAAGATCGGTTTTATCTTTATGTCCGCCTGGAAAAGCCATCTGATTAGCCCATGGGTAGCCTTTTACATCGGCTTTCTGGATAAACAGCAGCTCAATTTCATTATTAAAAACAAACAGCGCCATAACACTTGTTGCCTGGAACAGATCATAATCCGGAACTCCGGGATGGGAGTTATGTTGAACTGCTTTTCTAATACCATCAATATACTTATTTTTATCCATAAATGCAGGACTCTCTTGCTTTTTTTAATTTTATATTCTATTGGACACTCTTATATTGTACAATGGAAAAGTAGTCAAGCTATGAGCAGGCTGTACAAAATAGTAATTTTTTCCTGTAACAACCTGTCGACATGGCTCAAAGTTCATGATATGATTTTAGAAAAACTTTTAATGACAATTTAAAAGGAGAACTAAGATGAGCAAAAAAACAATTTTACTGGTTGATGATGAGCCTGATTTAACAATGATGTTAAAACAAAACCTTGAAGCGGCAGGCTATAAGATTGAAATTGCTTACAATGGTGTTGAAGCCATTGAAAAAGTCAAGGCAAACATTCCCGATGCAATTGTACTGGATGTTATGATGCCGGAAAAAGACGGATATGCAGTATGTTCAGAGCTTAAAAACGATGAAAAATATGAAGATATTCCCATTATAATGCTGACTGCTGTTTCAGATCATGTAAGCTCCACACAATATTCCCATGCGCATGGAATGGATATGGAAGCTGATGATTATCTTCCAAAACCAGCATCCCCGGAAGAGATAATTGAAAGCCTGGAAAGCCTTTTGGATTAATTATTCAAGGTTAACGTGGTAAATATTCCTGTTCTGAATAAAACCTGTTCCAGGGAATTTACCTTTTAACCGCTAAGTTAGAACCTGCAACAGGCACTAAGATTGGCTTCACTGGCCACCACAACTCGGTTTAATATCCTTAATAACTATGCGGTTATAAAAAATAGTGGATAGGGATAATTAGTCTTAACTGCCTCTAAATAGATTTTTTAATTGGGAATTCTTGACACAGTTCTAAAACCTTGTTTTTTATTTCTGATAAAAGTTCCTCTTTTGCATGGTTCATCATTGTGGAGTCCATGAAATCCACGATCTGCAACATCTGGGGCTCTCCCATTCCCCTTGCAGATAAAGCACCGCTTCCTATTCTGATGCCGCTTACTTTTCCTGGATTTTTGGCGTCGTGAGGCACCACATTTCGGTTTAGGATAATTCCAACTGATTCAAGGCAATTTTCTGCTGATTTACCTGTAATGCCTTTAGATGAAAGATCAACCAATACTTGATGATTATCAGTACCATCAGAAACAACACGGTATCCTTTTTCCTTCAAGGCCCCGGCCAGAGCCTTTGCATTTTTTAGGGTCATTTTTTGAATAGCAATGAATTTGTCTTCAGAAGCAATCTTAAAAATTAGAGCTTTTGCTGCCAAAAGATTAACTGCACTGGTTCCCTGACAACCTGGAAATACAGCATTGTCAATTTTTTTTCCATATTTTTGTTTGCTTAAAATAACTCCACCACGCCCTCCCATCATGGTTTTATAACAAGTAAACGTGGTAAAATCACTGTATGGAACCGGGCTTGGGATCAATCTTGCTGCAACCAGGCCTGCTATATGTGCCATATCTACAAGGCAAAAAGCAGATACTTCTCTTGCGATTTGGGAAATTTTTTTATAATCAAGTAGCCTTGGATAGGAACTGGCACCTGCAACAATCATCTTAGGTTTTACAGAAATAGCAAGGTCTCGAATCTGATCGTAATTAATAAGTTCTGTTTTCGAATCTACTTTGTAATGACAAAAATTAAAACATTTGCTGGTAATAGATGCAGTGTGTCCATGGGAAAGATGTCCGCCATGGGGCAAGCTCATTGCAAGGACACGGTCTCCGACATTAAGAACACTGAAGTACACTGCAAGATTAGCTGATGTCCCATCCCACTATGGGGCTGGACATTGATATATTCCGCCCCAAAAAGAGACTTTCCCCTTTTAATAGCCAGATTTTCAATGAGATCCACGTTTGCACATCCAGCATGAAATCTTTTTCCCGGGTATCCTTCAATGGTTTTGGTGTTTAAAACAGACCCCATAACCTCCAAAACAGATTGAGGGGAATGATTTTCTGCTGCAATAAGGTTTAATGTATTATCAAGCCTGTTTTTTTCATGACTGACAAGCTGTTCCAGTTCCGGATCATCTTTAGATAAATATGACATGTCAAAACACTCTTCTTATGGATTGAAAATAAATAATAACGCATCAATGATAGTTAAAAACAATAGATATCAAGAGATTTATCAAATTTCAATCATAAAAATTGTTATAGACGACCACTCGCATTGATAATTTTTAAAACAACCGGGCAAGTCCTCTCTGGATACAACCTGGTTAACAATTGATTTGATATATTTGATATTACATGTTCTTGGATGCTCCAGGTAGGGATAATTATCATTAAGTGCAATCAGGTATAATTTTTATATATTA
>JAQIBP010000036.1 GCA_027858995.1 Deltaproteobacteria bacterium
CTTTTAAAAAAGATTTGTTATGTGAAAATCGGTCAGGAAGGGGAGTATGGAAGAATGATAATCAACCCGATTTTAAAATAAATTCACTTAAAAATGAAGAATCGGAAATTTCTAAAAACCTAATAGTCAAGATTTATACAGATAATGAGAAAAAAAGATTTAATTTGTTTGCTGATAACAGCCCTGGTAATTTTTTATTACCCTGTCAACTCGTCCGCCCAAGGCGATGAAGGATATGCTCCCACTGAGTCGGGGATCTCTCTGAATTCCGGGTATACATATGACCCATCGGATGGTGCCATTTTTTCACAGATATCTTTGTTCAGACTGTATGATTATGACAGAGTTTGGAAACATAAAGCACCTGATAACCTGCGGTTTAAAGTAGAAGGTTCTGTGGGTAGTGCCTTCCTTGATGATAATGGTGTGAAATTTATTGCAAATGCAGGGGTGCTGGCGTTGCTATATCTGGATAGATTTGAGACAGACAGGATCAAACCATATCTGGAAGCCGGCATTGGTGTCATCTATACTGATTACCGTGTTACAGGCCAGGACTATCGATTTAATTTTAATCCACAAGCCGGCATTGGTATTGAATTCAAGAGAAAAGGAAACCAAAATCGGTTTGTTTCATTAAGGATGCACCATATTTCTAATGGGGGTTTTGGTTCGTCAAATAGAGGTCAAAATAGTATTGTATTTGCATTTGGTCAGTATTTTTAATATTAGATTGGTTAAAATTTTTACTTTGTTCTTTTTGCCGGAAGGATCGTTTTTTAATGGATAGAATTATTAAAATTGTAAATCAGGTGTTGGAAGAAGAATTTGAAATTGATGCAGAACTCCTAAAGCCAGAATCATTATTGAACGAAGATCTCGGTCTTGACAGCCTTGATGCTGTTGATCTTATTGTAATGGTTGATAAACAACTGGGAGTAAGAATCGAAGAAGAACAGGCAAGATCAATCAGGACTTTAGAAGACGTTTATAAAATTATTGATGAGTTGTTAAAGGTTAAACAATAGCCATTTCTACAATATTTATTTTTCTGTGAGGATTAGGTTTATTTTCCCTGCAACAAGATCATCCACTCGCAAGATGGCCTTCACATTGAACTGGTTATTTTCTTCCTTATTTATCGTGATATCAAGACATACCTTTTTTCCCGGATGTATCAGGGCGGAAAATTTAGTTTTTTTGACTGACTCGATACGCAAATATTTGTCATATGATTTCTCCAGTACATATTTTACCATTTCAATCTGGAAAATACCTGGTAAAATCGGATTTGCCGGAAAGTGACCTCTAAAAAGATCAAGCTCTTTTGTAAAAAAAAAACTGAAGCTATATGCCGAGGATCTTTTTTTAAAATAGATATTTCTGAAATTCTCAGATCGTTATATAAGCTCATTTTGAAAATATGAGACCTCATTAAAAGTTGTTAAATTAAATATATTCACAAATAAAAAATTATATAACATACCGAACATTAATTTGCAGTTTGTATTTCATATTTATGTCTTGAATCAAAATAAATTCAGGATAAAGATTATTAGATCCTGTACCATACTTCAAACTGATAGTATAAACGCATTTTTTATTTTCCAGATGTCTGATTTCATTTAACTGGTATCGTACCTGCCCGTTGATTTGTTTGTAAATCAATTCTTTTGTTATTGGGCCCTCTTTTTGAGATAATACAAAATTTTTGTGGTGATCAGAAAATAGAGTCGGGGAAGGAAAGGGTTCTTCAAGGTAAAGCGTTTCAAGGTCCCTTAAAACAGATTTTTCCAGTCTTTTTTTCCCCAGCATACTTATGTTACTATGTATCGTTTTTTCAACATTTTTAATAAAGTGAACATCAAAAATAATTCCGCCAAGATCGTTTTGTGCAATTAACTTAACTTCCCGGCTCGGCCTGTCAACAAAAAGATATCCGTCCAGGACATATTCTTTTTCTAAAAATGTTAGAATAACACGATGAATCGCTTTGAATCTGTCAGGATATAAACTTGTGATGTTTTTGTTAATGTCGTCTTTAAATTTTGGGTTAGTTATCTCCATATATTGTGAGGGTTGAGTTTTGTTAAGACTGCATCCTGAACCTATGATGATTGGGACAGCACAGCATAAAAACAGAATAATATTGTTTTTGTATGGCATGAAGAATCGCTTGTTTACCATTGTGAAACAGGGTGTGGTTTATCGTTGCTTCCTTCAAAAATGATATCGGGAATTTCATTGTTGATTTCATCATTGCGGAATTGTATTTTTGTATAATGATTTTTTGTTTCATTGATAATAATATATTCCAGCCCGTTCATTTCACGATTTAGGCCCAATTCAAATGAGCTGATAAATTTTTTGAATTCGTCGGCTTTGGGAGTTAACAGAATTGTTGTATTCTTGTTCTTAAAAGCACAAATTTCATAAAGATCAGGATCTTTGAATTTGCCTTTTAACCAGGAAGTGATGTTCTCCATGATCAAAAGCATCATTTCCTTATTTCCAATATCCAGCTTTTGCCAGTTGCCGTGAAAAAATTCATATTTGAAAATTTGACTGTTATTTATGATCAAGGATGATTTAAAAGGTTCTATAAAATCAAGTCTTAATTTGTTGGGTGATTTGAAAATACAAAACCCTGTGGAAATGATGGGTTCTGAAAACAAAGCGATATTTTTTTCTTGGGTCAACAGGGTTTTTAAAGTCTTAATTTTAGAAAAATTTTTTTCAACATTATCCAGAAGCAGGTTTAACTGGTCGTCAGGGATAGGCTTTGGCTCTGTCGCAAACAGAGGCGTAACTATAATAAAAACTGCCGCTATTATAACAAGAGAGAGGGTGGTGGTTTTGGATATCATAAATTAGACTTCTTCTTCTTCTGGATTGAAAACTTTGATATTTCCTGCCGCCACTAATTTGTCTTTCATACGGATCTCCCCTTTAAATAGTTTAAAAGCACCAATCCTGTCAGTTTTTGAAATAACGATATTAATTTTTGATTTTTCCAATACCAGATGGTAAAAATTAAATGTGTCCACACTCACCAGCATGCCGATGCCAGAACTTTTTTCTTTCTTTATTAATGATTGATACCCATAATGGGCGGCAATAGTCTGGGCAACACACTCAATAAGAATACTATCAATAACAACCCCATTTTCACAGCCATAGTCACCTTTTTGAAAAGTCTTTTCAGACAAGGCATTATCATTGTCAATTTTTTCGTAACTATCTATCATTAGCATCGGGTCTCTGTGGGGAATAATCTGAGCTATGTTTTTGAAAATTGCTTTTTCCATCAAGAATTTTTTAAATACCTCAAGAAATCGGAACAGACCCCTTTGTTTATAATAATATAAATTACATTGTCAAATACTCTGCCTGATTGGCAAGAAGTTATTTTTTTTCATGATAATTGTCAAGTGGAAAGGAATTATGGAAAATGTTACGCATCGGATGCTATTGATCACATTATCTCTTTAGCTCTTTTTACAAGCAATTCGATGGGAACGACATTGTTATCGATAGTAGCGATGGGTATCTCTATATGTATGGTCCAGGTACAGACCTATTTTATGGCTGATCTCCGGATTTCATACAAGGTGCACTGTTAAATTACGTTACGGCCCTCCTGAAGATGGCATAGAAGAAAAAGAATTGAAAGTTGGTAGATAACCATGTGCATATTTCAGCTTTTGAAATTTATTTCATACTTCTATTAATAAAAAGCGTCTTCCTATCTATCATCAACTCAAGTCCGTCCTCTGGTAACTAATACTCTTTCAGCAGATCTGCCTTTTTATCCCTATATTCTTGGCTGGTTATTAACCCCTTATCTAAAAGCCGTTTTAATTGCACCAATTTATCCTCAAGTGTATATGGTTTAGTATCAGCTTTTTGATCTCCTGTTGAAGGGTTGCCTGTATTATATGTTTTATTTTTAACATTAAAACGGACCAATTGTGTTTTCCGTTTGTCTATCCAGTATTTCCATTGTTCATTATCCAAGCTGGGGGTGACATGCTCCGGAGGGGGGCCATAAGATACTAAAACTGCTTCTTTACTCATTCCGTCAACAATAATTCCCTGTTTAATAGCAGTTTTTTCTGAAACACTCATTCCCTCAGTAAGTTCATCAAATGTTTTTGCAGTAAACATATTTTTCATATAATCATTGATGGTTTTTCTCGGATGATAGTTTTGAAAAAACCAGATTGTGTATTTTTTACCTGAGTCGGCAAGTTTAAACGAAATTTTTTCTTCTCTCTTTGCCTCATCGGGAGAGTATATATCACTTTGTATTTGAACATTCGTAACTTCTGTACCTGCATCTATTTTGGTTGGAGCACCTTTATAATTGATGCACTTTATATTGTGGCTGGGCCATAGCCAAATATTATGTGATGTATATAGCTTTTGCTTAATCTCATGTTTGTCGCCTGCGTAGAGAGTCGTGCTTGCAAATATTAAACTTATTGATACAAAAAATAATAGTAAAAATTTCTTCATCATAACTAATCCTTATTTTTATCGATTCATCCGAATTAAGTGCATTTCAGTATCATACCCGTAAATTTAAGGGCAACTACCGAACATCAAGGATCGTGTCAATACCTATGTTCCAATACATCGTGCTATTAAACAGACACTGTCAATTAAAGCTTCTATGTATGATTATGATATATGATCGAAATTTGCTTTTTGTCAAGCAAAGTATGAAAAGATTTCAAAAGCTGAAATATGGCACTCAGCCGGGAACGGGCATAACATGTTCAGTGTTTGGATTACATTATATGAACCAAAATCGAGATCAAAAGTCATTTTCCCATATTCTATATATATGAGCCACAGCCCCTATTGAAAGCTATTTTACAATATTATACTATATAAAAAAAATATTCCACGGATTAGACTCAAGGATTATTATCCTCTGTGTAAGTATTCAAAGACGGAAATCCTTATGGATACCAAAACAAATCTTGATTTTGAAATCTGATTTTTGAAATGGCGGGCCGATTCCATAGCGGATCGGCCCAATCTTTTGATTCATCATCCATGAAGGTTGTCGATCCATCGAATTGCCTCTGAGTCACTTATTTTTCCAAGATACCTTTGTGTGGTGGATAAATTAGCATGGCGTAATAGCACCTTGCTGACAATTTCAAGTGGTGTGCCGGAACGGGAGGCATAAGTTGCAGCATGCCTTCGGAGGTCATGAGGCCTGACTTTAGTGTCTACTAAATCTCCAGCCTTTTTAACAACCAATCTTGCCCCGGCATAAGTTATTGGAAAAATTTTAGAGTCAGTTTCAATCCCATTATCCTGAA
>JAQIBP010000064.1 GCA_027858995.1 Deltaproteobacteria bacterium
GAAGTTCTAAGGATAGATCCGAAATTTTCATTAGAAACATTTCGCAAAGGTCAACTCTATAAAAATCCAAAGGAAGTGGAACGTTTGATCGACGCTTTGCGCAAGGCGGGGCTACCTGATTAATCAAAGTAAAAATAAGTCAACAATTAAGGCTTTTAAAACCATTTATCAAAATTAAAAATGAAACTCAAATTTATTATTGGTGATCGGAATTGGGCGACTGAGAACTATAACGTGTAGGGTTCTCTTTTTGAAAACTTTCAAGAACACCACATATAGTATAATGAAAAGTTTCAAGCTTTAATGTGAAATTCAATTATATTGCAAAAAATAAAATTGAACCGATGAAGATTCCATGTAGGTATATTAGAGATAGTACCCACCATTAATTTTTTTGGAATCTGCCAAAATATTTTTTCATATATTATTAAAACAAACTGATTTCAATGCAAATCCGGCAGAGGCAGGAGTGAAGGTGAGGCTTTGACCGGGATAAAGATAATATTTTCTTGTTATGCTTAACCTGCTTTTACAGCCAACAGATATTTTCCCAAAACAAGGTCTTCCGGGGTTGTAATTTTAATATTGAGATTAGAACCTTTTACAATATATACATTATGCCCCAAGTATTCTATCAGAGATGCATCATCAGTTCCTGAAAAACTATTTTTTTTTGCATGGTCAAATGCTTTTAATATCAAATCCAGTTTAAAAGTCTGTGGTGTCTGAGCACTATAAAGAGACTCCCTGTTTATAGTTTTTTGAATAAATAAACCTGAATTTATCTGTCTTCCAGAACATACCTTTTTAATGGTATCAGTTATTTTAACAGCTGGTATGCAGGCCCCATATTGAATGGCTCCATTAATACAATTTTTTATAATGCTGTCATCAACAAATGGCCTGACTCCATCATGAATCATTACAATTGTTTTATTGACAGACTCTATTCTTTCACAAACCATATTCAACCCGTTAAAAACAGAGTCCTCTCTTTTTTTACCGCCTTGAGCAATGTGAATATTTTTTGTAAAAACAAATGGATCAATAATATGTTTCTGGCAATAATGTTGATCTTTTTCAGGTATAACAAGAATGATTTCATGTATATAATCACACCTGTCAAAAGCCATAATAGTATGAGTAAGAATTGGAATTTCATCAAGACATAGGTATTGCTTTTTTGTTGCCGCCCCCATTCTCAGACCTTTACCAGCAGCAACAATTATAACAAAATTTTTAAAATGCATAAATTTCAGCTTAAATAGGATAACTCTTTTGGCAAAGGAATTCCTTTCCCCATATGGTCTTCACCGTAATTTACACTGGCCAGAGTTTTAAGATCATTTAATGCCCGCAAATCTCCTTTAAACTGGACATTTTCAATCTCCTCTTTTTTAATTTTTCCGCCTGCCCATTGAATATCAAGAACACTTGCAGCATCAAAAACATCACCGTTTACAATCATTTTGACCTCACCGCCATAGTGCTGAACAATTTTCGCAACCAAAAGACTTGGGCGGCTGTGGAATCCACGATCCTTAGGAATTGTGACGTCAATTAAAGATGTTTCCATGTTGTCATTCAATATTTGGGATGCTATGTCCTTGCCTGAAGATAAAAACTTCCATGCATAAAACAGACAGAAATTGACAGATCGATCTAACAACACAGAAGGATTGATTACATAAGCGAGTGAAATACTGATATTTTTATATACATCTTTAAACCCTGTATCATAAAGGTGACGTTCGTAAAAATGCAGTAGCCTGCCCAGTACCTGAAGGATGTGAAAGACTATTGAAAAATGGCTTCGAAGCTGATCAAGCATCAATTTATCAGAGGAAGATTTTATATTTACCACATAGGAATCAAAGGAGGATTGAATATTATGGATAAGCATTTCATATCTTCTAATGGTGACCTCATTGATTTGTTGCGGCACTAGCTCATGTATTTTTTTTAAATCATATCGTTCATAAAATGCGAAGGGATCAAACTCTTTTACAACTTCAAGAAATTCAGTTGCAATCCTGGTAAGCTTTTCTGGCTGCTTATGGCTGTAACTAAAATCATCAATATTGTTATCAAGCTGCTGTGAGGATGAAATACCTGGGAAAAAACTCATATTATACCCGGTTTCAGGTACATTTATATTCAAACGACGGGCTTCATCTATTGCCGAAAATCCTGCAAGTTTTATGGCATTTTGTATGATCTTGAGAGTATCAACTGCTTTTTGCTTAAATGTTTCCTTATAATCATTCTCAATTGAGTAAAAATTTAAACGGTTTATGACATGTCTCAGGGAGTAACATGCTGATGAAAGATGTTGTATCGTAGCAGCAAGCTCTCGGTAGAACACCCACTCTTTATTTGTTTTTGCTCCGTGGAAATCTAAAAAATCCTCAAGAATGCGTGAGGTATTAACAAGTTTTGAATACAATTTTTTGGTAAAAATATAATCATCATCGGAAAAATGATTTATAAATACAATACATTTCAGAAATTCAAAAGAAAAAATGTTGGCTTTTTCTTTGAATGTAATGTCACAGCTGTCATCCATAATTTAAAACTAATAATAGCCTAAGTCGTCAAGTCAAAATAACTTGACTCTTAAAGGTCTTAAAACTTAAAAATTAAAAATTAGAAACGGCCTGACCAGTTAATAAGCCGAATTCTGTTATCTGCTCTTGTTACCTTGAACAGGTTAATAATCATTCATCTAGGATATACGTTGCCGCACATCTCATGCAACCTACCCGAAAACCAGTGGGCGGACAACCCTTAAATGTTTTCCTATTTGGTCTTGCACCGGACGGGGTTTACCAAGCTTTTCCAGTCACCTGAAAAACTGGTGCGCTCTTACCGCACCGTTTCACCCTTACCCAGCCATCCAGCTGCCTGAACAACCGGGCGGTCTACTCTCTGTTGCACTTTCCTTCACGTCACCGTGACTCCACGTTATGGAGCGTCCTGTCCTATGGTGTTCGGACTTTCCTCCAGATTAAAACCTGGCGATCATTTTGCGTGGTCAGACCGATTCTACATCTATATGATAAAGGATTCTACTGCATTGTGGACATAAAATCAATGAATTCCCGCGCTGTACTTCAATATATAATTGAGGAGGAATATTCATAAAACACCCCATGCAGATTTCATTTTTTACATTTACTACAGCTAACCCCTGGTTCATTTTTGATATTTTTGCAAATTGCGTCATCAAAGAAGAATCCAGATTTTTACCAATTTCATTTTGTTGAGTTAGATACTCTTCAAGAAGCTCTCTGTCATCTGTTGATTTTTTTTCAATATCTTTTTGTTCAGTTTCAATCTGCTCTTTTAAAAGGTTGTACTCTTTTTCACTCTCCTGAACACTCTCTTGGATTTCTTCTTTTACATCAAAATATTCCAACAATTCAGTTTCAAAAACATCTTTACGTTTTTTATTGTCATCCACCTCTCTTAAAAGAACCTGATACTCCTTTTGAGTTTTTACCATTCTTAAGGTTTCATTGGATTTAATAATTCGATCATCAACAATTTGAATCTCTCTTTCACTATCCTTACAATTCATAACAGCAGTAGAAAGATTCTCCTTTTTCTCTTCCAGGGCATTTCCAAATAATTTTAATTTTGCACTCAATTCTCCCCTTTTTTTTTTAACTTTTTCTAATACCGCTTTAAGTCTGACAATCTGGGTTTCAGCTTCCTGAAGTTTAATAAGTGCCTCAATATTTTGTTTGGAAATATCATTCATAATCTTATCCTTAAACTATAATAAATGGATCTTTCTCTTTTTTAAATTTTATTATCTCTATATTCATTCGTGCTTTTTGTGCAGCCTGATTTAGCCTATCATGCAGCAGGTCAACAGCTATATACTCAGAACCAAAATGGCCGACATCTATCAGAGCTTTTGAATTTTCTTCTATAAGCCTTGCCTCATGATATTTAATATCCCCGGTGACATAAACATCAGCATTTGATCTTACGAACACATCAACAAGAGATCCTCCACTGCCTGTACAAACAGCAATTGTTCTTATGGGCAAATCCATATCTCCTGTTACCCGTATATGACTTAATCCAAGCTTGTCTTTTATTCTTTCAGCTACCTGCCTAAGCGATGTTTTGTGTTCAATGGATCCTACTCTTCCAATGCCAATGGTTTCATCATCTGGAATAGAGGACAGATTTTCAGTATAAAAAACTTTTAATTTTTGCATGCCAATTTTTGCTGCAAAATAATCATTTAAGCCATCATGTGCCTTATCAAGATTAGTATGGGCAGAAATAATGCTGATTCTCTGCCTTGCTGCAATTTCAATTGCTTTGCCCGGCATTTTATTAAAATCAATAGATTTTTCAGCCCTGAGCATCAGAGGGTGATGAGTCAATACAAGGTCACATCTGTTTTCTTTAGCAGCATTCATTAAGGGAGTGGATACATCAAGACCAATTATCACTTTTTTTACTTCCTGATTTAAACTCCCAGCCTGAAGTCCGCAGTTATCCCAATTTTCAGCAATATCAAAAGGTGCAATTAAGTTTATCAGTTCAAGTATATCTTTAGTTCGCACCATAAAATATCCATAAATTAAAAAAGCGTGGGAAAATCCCACGCTTTTTTAATTTTTTTATATCTACATTGATGTTTGTCAGGTACATTCATATACAAACCAAGTGTCCTTTCATCTTCCCTACACTAAACCAGAATATAGTATCATTCAAAAGTCTCATAATATACCTGTCAACATTTCAGTTGGTGGGCCCACCTGGACTCGAACCAGGGACCGACCGGTTATGAGCCGGTGGCTCTGCCAAACTGAGCTATGGGCCCTTGCTTTACACAAACTCTGGAAATATATATAAATACTCATTTGAAGTCAAGATTTAATTCTCAATAAATGTCTTGAGTTTTTTGCTCCTTGTTGGATGTCTCAACTTTCTCAATGCTTTTGCCTCAATCTGGCGTATACGCTCCCTTGTAACTGTAAAATCCTTTCCAACTTCTTCCAGGGTATGATCAGATTTTTCACCTATTCCAAAGCGCATTCTAAGCACTTTTTCTTCCCTGGGTGTCAGAGTAGCAAGAATTTTTCTGGTTTGCTCCGCCAGACTGAAATCAATGGCAGCATCAGAAGGAATTGAAAACTTTTTATCTTCTATAAAATCACCAAGATGGCTGTCTTCTTCTTCTCCAATAGGTGTTTCAAGAGAAATTGGTTCTTTGGCAATTTTTAATACACGCCTAACCTTTTCAATGGGAATTTCCATCTTCTGGGCAATTTCCTCAGGTGACGGCTCTTTGCCCATCTCCTGCACAAGGTATCTTGATGTCCGAATTAATTTATTAATGGTTTCAATCATATGAACCGGAATTCTTATGGTTCTTGCCTGATCTGCAATAGCCCTGGTAATAGCCTGCCTTATCCACCATGTAGCATATGTGGAAAATTTATACCCTCGTCTGTATTCAAATTTATCCACAGCTTTCATCAACCCGATATTACCTTCCTGGATCAGATCTAAAAATTGCAAACCTCTATTTGTATACTTTTTTGCAATACTGACCACCAGTCTTAAATTTGCTCTGACAAGTTCTCTTTTTGCAAATTCAGCACTGCGCCGTCCCATATCAACTCTTTGAACAATTTGTTTTAAAAAATCAGAGTTACCCTTAATTTCATTCTTTCTCACGGAGATCTGAATCGATATTGAACAGAGATCCTGGAATAAAAGTTTTGCCCGTGCCGTGGTAATATCAGATCTGGATCTTACCCATTTCACAAATTCCTTTTCCGAAGATAATTTATCCAGCATGGTCTTGCTTTTAACTTTAAAAGTTTTAGCACATTTTGCGATAAGTTCTTCAATTTTTGCAAACCAAACAATGATATTTCTAATATTTTTTTCAATATTAAAAATAACATTGGCTTCAAAACGCCACTGTTTTAATTGTGCAAAAATAGTTTCTGTGTTGTCAAAGATCTCTTTTGCAAAAACTTCATATTTTTTAGTTTTTCGCCTTGCCTGCAGCAAATAATTTCTTTTTTCTTGATTTTCCTCATGAAGTTTTTTGATTATTTTTAAGGAATTTAAAAATTTTGCCTGTTTGGAAGCCTCATCTACAATCCCATCGCCCTCATCAACATCCCTTAAGACATGCTTGGGGCGCATGGATTTTTGTTCCATTTTATCGCCATAAAGAAAAATAGTTACTATTGTTAACGGACAATCCAACATAGCTCGTAAAATATTACGCTCCCCAAGCTCAATCTTTTTAGCGATTTTAATTTCACCTTCACGGCTTAGCAGGGTGACCAATCCCATCTCTTTAAGGTACATTTTAACAGGATCAGTAACAGCTCCAAACTCAATATCGGAACCATCTTTTTTGGGAGCTAACAAATCTTTGACAATTTGTTCCTTATCTTTTGCTTCTCTCTTTTCTAACTCTTGTTTATTCTTAGCTGTTATTTTAGCCTTTTTAGTAGCGGCTTTATTTTTCTTAGATTCTGTTTTAACCTTTTTAGTAGTGGCTTTACTTTTCTTGGTTGTTGTTTTAGCTGTTTTGGTTGCAGTTTTGTTTTTTTTATTTGCAGTATTGATTTTCTTTTTTACTGTGGTTTTCTTTTTAATTTTTTCTTTTTCCTTATCCACAAGTTTGATCCCGAGTTTTTTAAACTGTATAACAACATCTTCAATTTGATCCAGTGATTTTAAATCATCAGATATTGCATCATTAAGTTCGGCAAAAGATAGAGAACCTGTTTTTTCCCCTTTTTTAATAAGTTTTTGTAACTCTTTCTTACTAATAGCCACATTCTCTCTAGACTTTTTTGTCTTACCTGCCATATCTATGCCTCCCAAAGGCTTCTTTAATGTTTGAACGAAAACTCACCCAGCTGCTTCGTTGTTTCAAAATTTTGCAAAATTTTAAAACTGGCCTCAAGTACTACATTACACTCCGGTTTCAAAATTGTATGCATGCTCATCTCTTCGAGCCTTGCGCCTGACATACAGGCAATTTTGTGAGCATGAACTCCTCTACGAGCCATTTAAACATGGGTTTTTGGTCAAGCACTGTTTAGTACCTATTATTGTAATTGCCGAATCTCAGCTTGTTTTTCCTTTAACAATTCCATTAATTCAGAATCACAACCCTTTTCCGCACTAATAATTTTACTTGTCAAAATATTTTCTTCTCTTTTTCTCACTCTAATAATTCTGTTTATTAGAGATAATGCTGTTTTTTGAATATCCTTTTCTAAAAAAGAGTCATTCATGGATAGAGAAGCTATAAGTTTCTGGTCCTCACTGTTTTTCATTTTTGCCATAATATTTGTAATAAAGGCCTTTTTATCAGGGCTGATACTTATAATTCTTTGTCCAATCAATTTTAGTTTTTCAGAATAAAAACATTCTAAAACACCTGTATTCTTAATATCATCAATGATTTCAGGATAATTGAGCACCATTGAAATCACCTGTTCTTCTCTTCGATCAGATTCCAGCTTATCTTCATCTTTTTTTTCATCAATCAAATATGATTTTGATGTGCTATGTTGAGATTGCAAGTATTGTTCCCTAACTTTTTCCAGTACAGCTTTTTCATCAATATTCAATATCTCAGCAACCTCTTTAACATACAAGGATCTTAATGCACTATCTTGAATTCCGGTTAAATATTGCTTCATATCATTCAAAATTTTGATCCTGCCCTCCACGGTCAATCCATGAGTATCAATTGAGACCTGTAAAAGGAATTGCATGATAGTTCTTGCCTGTAGCGCAAGTTTATTAAATGCTTCTCGTCCATGCTCCATAATATAGGAATCAGGATCATTATCCCGGGGAAGTACAAGAATTCTTATATCAACACCCTCTTTCATAAAAATTTTAATACTTCTTTTTGCTGCACTGATCCCTGCTGTGTCAGAATCAAAAACAAGTATCATCTTTGATGCATATCCTTTAAGAATCCTGACATGATCATGGGTCAATGCAGTGCCAAGACTTGCCACTGTATTTTTAATTCCGTGTTGAAAAAGGGATAAAAAATCAAAATATCCTTCAACTATATAGACAAAATCTTCCTGCCTGCAAAATTGTTTTGCTGCATGAAGACCATATAGAATACGGCTTTTATTATAAACCGGTGTTTCAGGAGAATTCATATATTTTGGCATGGCATCATCCATGACCCGGCCGCCAAAACCTGCCACCTGCATATTTATATCAAAAATCGGGAACATAATCCGGTTTCTGAATCTGTCATAATAGCCACTGTTCTGCTTTCTTTCCAGAATCAAACCTGACTGAACAGCAATATTTTTAGAAATTTTTTGCTCTTTGAATTTTTTAACAATACTATCCCAGCTGTCAGGCGAAAATCCAAGATGAAATTCATTAATAATATCTTCTGAAATTTTTCTCAGCTTGAGGTATTCAGTTGCCTTTTGTCCTTGCTTTGTATCCTTCAGTTTATCATCAAAATACTCCATTGCGCTTTTATTTAACCTGAACAGACTCTCTTTGAGGTGGAGCTGCCTTCTTTTTGCAGGATCAATCTCTTTGGTTTCAATGGTTATATTATACTGGCGTGCCAACATTTTTGCAGCTTCAGGAAAGGTAATTCCATGATATCTTTTAAGAAAATTCAATACATCTCCACCTGCACCGCAGCCAAAACAATAGTATATCTGTTTATTTATATTGACAGAAAATGAAGGGGTTTTTTCAGAATGGAATGGACATAAACCAAAAAAATTGCTTCCGGATTTTTTTAAAAGTACAGATTGCGAAACAATATCAACAATATCTGAAGTATTTAAAATTTCTGATATTTTTTCTTCAGGGATATACATCTTGCTGGTATTGACTCCAAAATTTAATGGTTCTGAAAGTAAAATAATCTAAGTATTTAAAATAACATGTCAATAATTGTTATTTTGAAATCCTTATGGCTTCTTTTAAATCAAGGGTCTCTTCATAAAGAGCTCTTCCGGTTATAACGCCGATTACCCCCTTACTTTCAATTTCAAGAAGGTTTTTAATATCCTGAATTGTATTGACTCCACCCGAAGCTACAATGGGTATTGAAACAGCCTCGGCCAGAGCTGCTGTCTCTTCAATATTAGGACCGGTTTGCATCCCGTCTCTGTGTATATCGGTAAAATTGATTGCTGCTACTCCACATGATTCAAACTCTTTTGCAAGGTCAACAGCCCTTGTCTCAGATGTTTTGCTCCACCCTTCAACTGCAACCATTCCATTGCGTGCATCAATACCAACAACAATTCTGTCTTGAAATTTTTTGCAGGCATCTTTAACAAGTTCTGGATTATAAAGAGCAATACTGCCTATGATAACTTTTGAAACTCCTGCATTAATATACATTTCAATGGTCTTAATATCTCTGATGCCGCCACCCACCTGTATGGGAACTCTAATTTTGGATAAGATATCCTGTATGGTTTTAAAATTTTTTACCTCTTTTGCAAATGCTCCATCAAGATCAATTATATGGATAAGCTGTGCCCCGCAGTTTTCCCATTGTTGAGCCATGCTTACAGGGTCTTCTGAATAGAGAGTCGAATCTTCCATACGGCCTTGTAAAAGCCTGACACATTTGCCTTGTTTAATATCAACAGCAGGTATAATTATCATTGAATTCCGTATATTTTATCTTTTGTATTTATAAAGTTCCCTTGGTGGAGAGGGTCTTGTTTATATTTTTGTTAACTCTTGTGGCCATGTGCAAAGATCTGCCCAGAGCCTTGAAAATCGATTCAAGAACATGGTGTTCATTAATACCATATTGAGTATTAATATGAAGATTGAATGCACCTTGAACACAAAAACTTTGAAAAAATTCTCTGGCAAGATCAATATCAAAGCTTCCTTTAACTTTTAGATCTGAGGGGAAATTATAAACAAGATAGGGTCTGTTAGACAGGTCTACTGTAACCCTGGACAGAGCTTCATCCATTGGGACACAGGAGTCACCAAATCTGACAATCTGTTTTTTCTTTTCAAGGGCATTTGAAAAAGCCTGGCCAAGTACAAGTCCTGTATCCTCTATGGTATGATGATAATCAACTTCAAGGTCTCCTTTAACTTTAAGTTCAAGGTCAAAAAAACCATGAACACAAAAAGCTGTCAGCATGTGATCAAAAAAGGGAATGCCCGTTGAAATATCACTCTTGCCTGACCCATCTATATTTATGCAGATATCTATTTTTGTCTCTTTTGTTGTCCTGGCAACACTTGCTTGTCGACCCTTCATAAAATATCCTTGAATTTCATGTTAATCAAGCTGATCAGCCATACCATCTAAAAACCATTAGAAATCAATCCTTTAATATATACAAATCAAGATTTTTTGTCAATTATTTTTTCAACCATTTTTATTGAAATTTGACAATTCAATGATTGCTGATTTTTCAGGGCGATCATGGAATACACCATATTGTGAACCAAATCTGGGATGCATCCCTCTTATGAAAAGGTAAAACACACCACCAAAATGGGTATTATAATCATAGCCTTTTAATCTTAATTCAAGATATCTGTGAAAAGCCACAGTGTAAATATAATACTGCAGAAAATAATGATGCTCTGACATGGCATGCAGTATAGCTTCCTGTGAATAACTCTCATAGGTAGTGCCAAGAAAATTTGATTTATAGTCAACAATATACCATTTGCCTTTATGGTGTACCACAAGATCAATAAACCCTTTTATAAAACCCTTAAGAGAGTTGGTTGTAAGCAGGGAGAGTTTTTTTAAATAGCCTGATGTTTCAGACTTAAAACCGGATTGTTCAAAGGCTCTGATTATTGATGCAATATTAAAAGAGTTTACGGGAAATATAAATTCCATCTCACTGAATCTTTGACCCGACTCTATATCTTTTAAGCAGAATTGTCTATTTTTTGCTGCAAGCTTTGTTTCAAGCACCTCTTTTACAGATGCTGTTGCAGTGTCTAACATATCAGAGTCTGAAAAACCAAATTGGTCAAACTTTGCTTTAACCTGACTGGCAACCTCTTTTCCATCACTGGTAAAATCAAGGGTTTCAAATATGGAATGGAAGAAATCTCCTGACCCTGCACCTTTGGGAAAATCAGACAGCGTTATCAAAGTCTCTTTTTTATTGATATCCAGGTCTGCCTGATTTAAATGTTCTTGTTTTAAAAATGGTGTTGAATCGTAACTGCTGTGGATAATGGCTGAAAAACTTGACATCTTCCAGGAAGCTTGAATACTCCGGGTAGTTTGTTTTGCAGATAAAGAGGTTTTTTGTAAAGAGGCCTGATCCAAAAAAGGATTTATTGATTTATCAACATAGGGTTCAATTAAAATAGCTTGAGCTGCCTTTGATTTAAGTTGTTCCAGATCATTAATCATGGTTTGATCATCTTTACAGCCATCTTTAAAATCTGAATCATGCAGCAATAAGCCGAGAGCTGAAGTCTCAATGGTATTAAATCCGCCCCAAAAAACCCTGCACATGGCTGAAGCTCGTGTTAAGGCAACATATAACAGTCTTCGCTGTTCTGCTTTGTCCTCTTTTTCATAATAAATTGCTGAGGCTGCAACATCTTCTAATCCGGCTTTTGATCTCAAATCCAGGGTCAGTCCATGCTCTTTATCAGGATCATGGAAAAGAATATTTTCCGATGGAGGTCTTCTCTGACCCTCCCAGAGATACGGCAGATAGACAATTGGATATTCAAGTCCTTTACTTTTATGTATGGTAACAATAGCGACAGATTTTTTATCTGTTTCAAGCCTCAGTTCATCAATGGACTCATCCCTGAATTCTCCGGACAACTGCCTTGTATACCATTTTATCAAATAATATGCTGATAATCGCCTGTCTATACTTGTATTTGAAATCAATTCAACAAGGTGATAAAAATTGGTCATCCCCCTCTCATCAAGTCCGGGATTTGACTTTAAAAAAGCATCCTCATGATGCAACAGTGCCATGATCATGGGAACAAACCCTTTTGAATCCCAGCTTTGCTTAAAAGTCATGAACCTCTCCTGCCACTGATATAACATATCCTGATTTTCGTTGAGTTCTATAATATCCTTTGATGTAAAACCAAAGACAGATGTACATAAAGCAGCCCTGATAAAATTGGAGTTGCCAGGATTATACACAGACAGTAAAATATCGTGAAGATCCCTGGCCTGATTAGAATCAAAAACCGACCCGGTTTTGGACAAATATGAGGGAATATTAAAATCAGACAATGCTTTTTGTATCTGTTGAGCCTGTTCATTTGTTCTCACAAGAACAGCAATATCTTTTGGAGTGATCTTTTCAGAACCTGATATTTGATTGTTAATCAACCTCTTACCAGACTCCAATAAAGCCACAATATCTCTTGCCACAATATTGGGAATAATCTTAGATACTGTCTCTTTGCTGACAAAACCTCTTTTATCCACCTCTAATTCATCTCTTTTTATAAAACAAAACTGCAACGGCGGGATATTTTTTTTACCCTCAATCAGAAAATTTTCTGCTGTATCTGGTGTTGAAACCTTTAAAAATTCAATCTGTTCAAATAAAAATGGATTGGGTCTGCCAGAGAAGATTTCATTGATTCCTTTAACAAGCAGAGGTGCGGATCTATAGTTTTTTTTCAGTGTAAAACTTTGATCGCACTCTTTTGATGCTTTTAAATAGGCAAATATATCGCCTCCTCTGAAAGCATATATTGCCTGCTTGGGATCACCTATCATAAAAAATGGAGTGTTGTCTGTAAAAGAGAAAAATTTGGAAAAAATTTCATACTGTCTTGGGTCAGTATCCTGGAATTCATCAATCAAACAGGCTTTATAGATTTGTCTCACAGCCTTTTGAAGATTAAATGAATCCTTGTTTTCAAGAACAGCAGCAAGATCATTTACAAGATCATCAAAAAAGCAGATGCCTTGAGCTGTTTTCATCTTTTCAAGCTCTTTGTTAAAAAAGGTTAAGAATTTAATTTTAAAGTGGATCAGATTACTCTCAAACACATCATAAAACCCCAGCAGTTTTTCACACAACTCAAAAAGTTCATGTTCAGGAAGCACTGCTCCGTGTTTTGTATGTTGTGCCAGCCTTGTTTGAGTAAACTTAAACAGAGCATCTCCCTTTTCTGACATTTTTAAAAGGGTGTTTTCTTTTTTTATTTCAAGCTTTTTACAAGATGTTTCAAGCCAGGCTGGAATATTTTTTTTTGTATAACTTCTTTTATTGATCCCATTATGGTTCAGGAGAAGCTCTATTATCTCTCCTGATCTTTTCACAAGGATATCATTTATTTTCTTTAAGACCTGCCTGTATTCATCAAAAATATTTTTAAAATCTGCACATAGAGGTATTGTCACAAGATCATTTCTTGATACAGTCTGGCCAAAAGAGGAAATAAAGCTTTGGGGAGTCACCTGTCGCTGGTTTAAATAGGATAAAAACAGGGTGTCCTGATTATTCGCATGGGCCATGAAAAAATCATGGCTTACCTGATTTAAAAACAGGGTTCTGTCCGGGACAAGTTCAATATCAAAAAAGGAGCGGCTTTCAAATGCATGCTCCTTTAAAATCTTCATGCAGAAAGAGTGAATAGTCATGATGGACGATTGATCAAAGCAGTTCAACGCATGGCTGAATCTTTGACAAATCAAAGCTGTCTTGCTCTCCTGGCTCTCCTGGCGCAGAAATTGAGTCAGATCATCACCCCTGCAAGTTTTATCCAAAAGGCTGGTGAGTGTGTCAAAAAGACGTGTTCTGACTCTCAGTTTAAGCTCTGCTGCTGCAGCTTCTGTAAAAGTGACCACAAGGATTGACTCCACAGGATACCCAAGAGCAATCAATCTGCAGAAAAGCGTAGTAATGGTATATGTTTTTCCTGTTCCTGCGCTGGCTTCAATAAGGGTTATTTTTTCAAGATCAATATTAAAGGGATCTAAGGGTTTCATTATATAATTTTCATATTTTCAAGCATTGGTTTATATATCATGATGCTGTTTTGAACAAAACCTGAGGCAAGAAGGGCATCAACACTTTCAAAGGGATCACTGTTTTCAACACATAGTGATATATAGCGGTTATCTTTTTCACCTTTCCGGTTATATCCGCCATACCAGCTGTTTTTAACCTTAGCATTGCTCATTGCCTTAAAAACAGTATCTCTATCAAGGTCAAATCTGCTTTTTGATAGAATCTGAACCAGCTGCCAGGAAGTTTCACAGGCAAAATAGAAGGGCTGATCTCCTCCTTTTGTATAAATCTGAACCAGGTTTTTGAAATATTGCAATGCATCTGATTCCAAAGAGGGAAATATATAATTTAACAGATCTTTTTTTCCTGCTGGATCCCTGCCAATAACAAATGTATTTTTTGGATAATCATCAGGAGCAGTTAGATTTAAAAACAGATGTCTTAACCAGGCAGTCAAAAGCCTTGATCCGTTCAATTTTCCATAGCTCACATAATATGCACCATCCTCGTTGATATTAGACAGATTTTCTGAAACCATGATTGTATTTATATTTACCTCTCCTGCAATTGCAGGCAACTGTTTTTTTGATGCAATACTCCTTGCTGCATCAATAACAGGATAGGCAGAGGCAGATATGTTTTCATATTCAAGTCTGCCTTTCTGCCCTAAAGGAAGAGTGCCCATGGCTTTTAAAACTGGATAATAATCCTTTTCTCCTAACTCTTCTGGCAATCTTAAATTCTGCTCGACAAGAAAACTTCCCAGGTTATATTGATCCAGCCCGGAGAGGGTAAAAGCTTCTCTATCCAAGGTCTGATCTTCCATGTCTGGTATTTTTATATCCAATCCCTCTTTCATATACCATTGAAAAGGGTTTTTGAAAAAATAGATTAGATCTGAAAGGCTGATGTTTGATACACTCTCCTTTGATTTCCCTTTACCCGACTTTTGTAAAAACATACGGTTTTCAGATTGATTTTTTGCCAAATTGTTTATCTGGGCTTTTGCAATATTGCAATTATCCTTTGAAAAGGAAAAATAGTCACCATTTTCAATGAAATATTCCTGATTAAAGGGGTGGAGGGGATGAAAAAAAAAGTAAGTATATTTTTCCGGAAAAACAAAACTCTGCTCCATGGTGTCGAGCAGCTCACTTACTACCCCTGCGCATGGAATCATTGAATTGTCTTGAATGCTTATTCCAGTATAGGTAATAATAAGTTTTGATCTTACCGACAGAAGAGTTTCAAGGAACAGATACCTCTCTTCATCCCGCTCTATTTTATCACAGGGTTCTGGATATCTTTTAATCAAATCAAACCCGGGCCTGAATACCTGCCTTGGAAAAGATTTTTCATCCATTCCCATCAGTACAACAATTTTAAAGGGAATACTTCTCATGGGCATTGTATTGCAAAACGTGATATTCCCTGTTAAAAATTTCCCAAAGGAGATATTTTGATCAAGCTTTTGTTCTATAATGGAACTTATAACATCAAATGAGACTGTTCCGTCAAATCCGGATTTTAGGGCATCTTCTTGAAGCTGATCAATGGTTTGAAGCAAAAAGGTGAAATCTTCCCCATTTTTAAAATTTCTCTTTATTAATGAAAAACAGAGATTTTTTAAAATCTCACACCATTTTTCAACTCTCTCTTCTTTTTTAAGGCTGTCAAGGGCAGAAAAAAGGACATTACAAAGAGCAGCAAACTTGCCAAGCACTTTAAGGTCAACTCCTTCAAAAGAGAGACACGGCAAAATATCTTTTACCAGGGCATCATAATTTTCAGGCATGGCCATGCCCATGAAAAGTCTTTGCAGGCCAAAATCCCAAGTGTTTTCTTCAAAAGGCGGCAGGTCAAAGCTTTTTCTGTGGTCTGCATCTTTGCCCCATAAAATTCCAGCATCTTCCACCATTATTTCAATCATGGAAATTTCATCAAAACTGATGTTGAATTTTTCAGCAATGGATTCAGAAAGCAGAAGATCAAGCACCTGGTTTTGTTCAAGCCGGGAATTTCTCAAAGCAAGGATCTTTAAAAAGGCTTCAAGAAGTTCTGATTCCGACCTTTTTTTACGGTCACTGATGGAAAACGGCAATACATCTTCCAATATGAAAACCGACTCAATAAATGGTGCATAAGACTCAATATCAGGCATCATTACAATAATATCATGGGGAGCAAGGTCAGGATTTTTTTCAAACTCGTTTAGTAGAAGATTTTTTAACACCTGGGCTTCTCTCATGGGAGAGTGACAGGCATGGACAGATACAGAAGTATCAGATGATTCAATCTTGACAGGAGAATTTTCCAATTCATGTTTACGGCAGACAAGATTTAATATATCAGATTGAAGACAGGAGAGCATTATTTTTGATTTGTCCATTTGTGATTTCTTTAAGGGATCAGAAAACAGATCATCAAAGGGCTCGTGATAATTAAAGGATTCAATGCTGGATTGAAAATTTTTTCCTGCTGTGCCAAGGGATGACAACAGGGGATTTGCAACTTCATAATATAATCGCTCTGGATCCATTGGTATCTCTTGATTTAAAGATATCTTCCCTATTTGCTTTTCAGATTTAATATCAAAGAAAAATTGATTTGACGGCGTTAAAAGGAAAAGATTTATATCAATGATTTCAGATATTTTTTCAAAAACCTGTAAAAAAATTGCAGGCATGGAGGATATGCCGAAAAAAGATATCCGCAGAGGCAACTGATCTGTGTTAATATTTTTCACATCAAATTTTTCAAGAAAATGACTTGTTTTATAAGCAATATGATTTTGAGGATCTTTTGATACAATGGTATTCCAGAGCCATGCCTGCCATTTTGCTTCTGGATCATTTAAATTGCCATGCCTGTTTTGCCTCTGCCACTCCATGAGCATATATGGCCTGTAAACCTGATAATCATCAAACAGTTTTGCAATCTTCATGGAGAGCTGATACAGCTTTTGACCTGCGGCATCCTCCTTTATGTAGTCTTGAACAGTTGCAAGCTCATTTCCAGACCTTTTTTCCCCAGATTTGCTTTCCCAGGATTTACTTTTATTGATCAATCCCATGACAGACCAGAAAAAAACATCTTCATTCAAGCTCTCTTTTTGATCCTGCTCTTGATCATTCAAGGAATTAAAACCTGTAAGAATTTGTTCAACCATCTGCCTTGGAAAAAGAAAACGCGTATTGGCACATATACCAAAACTTTGAGCCATCTGCACTGCAATCCACTGTTTCATACCTCTGGACTGGATGCCGATCCATTCCGGCTTCATTGGATCATCTGGAACATGCTTTAAAACAGCTGTTAAAGCATGCATAAGGTTTTCCATTTTATTGCTTTTAAAAATATTGAACAAAGATCAGATCCTTTTAATTTTCATGCCATCTTTTTAAATTTCAATGCTCTTTTTGACTAAAATCTTTTTACAATACCAGACCCGGTAAAAGCAATCAAATTCATTTATCATGTATTATGGCATAATCTTTCTGGCAGAAGATCCTGCAAAGCGCTGCTGATACTCTTTGGGTCTAAGGCCTGTCAGCCTGACAAATATTTTCCTGAAAAATGGAACATCTTCATACCCTGCCTCATATGTTATTTCATTAAAAGACAGACTGGTTTGTTCCAGCAGATGTTTGGCTTTTTCAACACGCAAGAGCTGCAGGTAACCCAAAGGAGTCATGCCTGCAGCCTGTTTAAATCGCCGCTCAAGAGAACGCCTGCTCATTGTAAATTTTCTTGCAAGGATATTATAATCAATAGTCTGTGTTTGATGTTTTTCTATCCAGGACTGGCATTTGATAATAAGAAAATCTCCATGCTCCTTTACAAAAAGATTACAATCATAAGGAGTTTGTACTTCTCTTCCCATATCCAGAACCATTGTCTTGGCAGATTGAACAGCAGCTTTCTTACCGCAGAATTTTTCCACAAGATATAGGGAAAGATCCATACCGGCACTGACACCTGCAGAACAATATAGACGACCATGATCAATATACATCTTGTCATGTCTTAAATTTATCTTGGGATATCTTTTTTCAAATATTTTTGTGAATCCCCAGTGAAGGGTGGCTGATTTTCCATCCAACAGGCCAGTTTCTGCCAATAGAAACACTCCTGTACAGATACTTGCCACATGTGCGCCTTTTTTGTACTGATCCTGTATCCATGGCACCAGTTCAGGATTGTTATCCAAAATTTTTTCAATATAAGTTGCTGAGGCAATTATGATCAGATCAGTTTTATCGATTTCTTTTATGCTGCAATGGGGTTGAATCATAATATTATTAACAGAGCGAATGGGGTGTCCGTCCGGCGAAACAATTGTGATATCAAAAAACGGGGTTTGAAGAGACTTTTCCAAACGATTGAACAGCCGTCCTGCCTGATTCAAGATATCCATGGGGCCAAAAATAGTGGTTGCCATGGTGTTATCAAGACATAGAATAGTGACTTTTTTCATTGAATTTCCTTATAATTGAAATATTGTCGTAATCGACTATTATATTGTCGTTTATGCCACTTTTATTATTAAAACACAATATCTATAATCAAATTTATTCCATAAAAAAGGAGGGAACACATGTTTGATGAAAAAGTTAAAGAAGCCATGGCACCATGTGGTTTATGCTGTACAACATGTTTTGCACATAAAGATGGAGATATCCGCAAATACAGCTTGAAACTAAAAGAAAAACTCGGAAATTTCCATATCAATGCCAAACGATTTGAAACCATGCTGGATAATCCTGTTTTCAAAAAATATACTGTTTTTCAAGAAGTACTTGACTATTTTTCCTCTGAAAATTGCAGTGGGTGCCGGAAGGAACAATGCAGGATTTTTAAAAATTGCGGAGTGCGCAGCTGTCATCAGGATAAAAAGATTGATTTTTGTTTTCAATGTGATCAATTTCCATGCAGCAATACCAATTTTGATGATGGGCTTTACAAAGGATGGGTACAAATCAATAGAAAAATCAGAGAAATCGGCATTGAAAAATTTCATGAAACAGCAATAAAAAGACCAAGGTATGGATGAAAGCAATACCAGGTTTAAAGACTAAAATAGTTATTACTTATTCTTTGATTCATGGTTGGTAATTAAAATCCCTGAAAAAATAAATACCATACTGTAAAGATGCATAATCCCAACGCTTTCATGCAAAAACAGATACCCTGCCAAACCACTGAACAAAGGAAGAGTATAATACACCATACCAGCCTTTGAAGGACCGAGTATTATAACTGCATTAGTCCAGAGAAGAAAGGCAAAGAGAGATGCAAAAATGCCCACATACAAAATTGCAGGGATGGTTGTCTGATTTAAAAAAAAATTATGAACCAGGCTCTGTTCCCATAAAAAAAAAGGAGTTAAAAAAAATAATCCCAGGATCATGGTGGAAAGCTGCAGAGTTTTAACACTTAATCCCTGTGGCTTGTTTTTTAGAAACAGGCTGTAAACTGCAAAAATAATTGCAGCTGTTAACATCCAGACATCACCAATATTAAAACTGATATTTAAAAGTTTGGAAATATTGCCTTTTGTGATAAGAAATACAACCCCAGTTAGAACAAGAACAATACCAACTCCTTTTTTGACAGTTAATAATTCCTTGTATAGAATTCTTGAAAAAAGGAGAATAAATATGGGAAAGGAGATGGCAATAAGTGAGAGATTCATGGCTGTTGTTGTATGGCCGGCATAATAAATAAGAGTATTAAATGTAGTGATGCCAAGAAGAGATGTAATTGAAAAATATGCTATATTCTTTTTTATTATTGGCCATTCATGAATGAAAGTTTTTATGGCAAAGGAGGTGAAAAAAGTCACTGCCACAAGCCACCGAAAAAATGCAAGGGTAACAGGCGGGATACTCTCACTTAAACCTCTTGCAACAATAAAATTTCCTGACCACAAGGCTGTGGCCCCAAAAGCAAAAAGATAACCTGTAAAGACAGATCTGGGCTCATTTGACATATGCTACAAACTCAACTGTTTTTGCATGAAAATTTGCCCAGATACTAGGCGCAAAAAATTTTGAAACCGGAGTGTACTATAGTACATGAGGATTTCAACATTTTGCAGCAACGATATAGGTGGGTGAATTTTCATACAAAAACTATTCGCCTTCAAATTCAGTGATTGAATATATCTTGCAACCTTGAATCTGATCACGTCCATTTAAATCTGAAAGTTCAACAATAAAAGCACACTCGATAATATCAGCACCAAGTTTTTTTACAAGTTTGATAGTTGCGCCTATGGTGCCGCCGGTTGCAATCAAATCATCAACAATTATTACTTTTTCATCTTTTTGTACTGCATCTTCATGGATTTCAAGGGTATCTTCGCCATATTCCAGGCTATAGGTCTCCTGGATGGTTCTAAAGGGAAGTTTGCCTTTTTTTCTTACAGGAACAAAACCGATCCCAAGTTTATATGCCAGAACTGCTCCAAAAACAAAACCTCTTGCGTCAATTCCTACGATCTTGTCAACATTCTTATCTTTATACCGCTCATACAAAATATCACAGGATTCCCGGAAAGCCTCAGGATTATTCATCAACGTTGTAACATCCCGGAATATCACTCCTTTTATGGGCCAGTCAGAAATACTTCTGATTGTCTCTTTTAACTGAGTTCTATTTAGTTGTGATGTTTTATTTTCCTTTACCATTTTACTCTCCTCTGTATGCTGGGTACTTTAGAGTAATGCTCAATTTTGTTTTTACTCTTTTAACTCTTTTATAACATTTACAAGCAGTTTTTTTACATTATCAGCATTTTTATTAAATACTTTAAGAATCTCATCCCAGGTAACAGGTTCTTCATCCTCTTTCCAAGAGTCATAATCTGTTGACATTGCAACTGCAGCATAGGGGATACCTGCTTCATTGGCAAGCATTGCTTCAGGAGCCGTTGACATATTTATCACGTCTGCCCCCAGAATTTGAAACATTTTAGATTCAGCTGCAGTGGAAAGTCTTGGGCCCTCAATGGTTATAACACACCCTTTCTCATGGACATTCAAATTCAAATATTTTGCTGTTTTATACACTATTGACCGCAAAATATCATCAAAGGGATGGGGCATGGCTGGATGAACAATGCCACTCTCAAAAGATTCCACAAAAGTGGTTTTACGAAACCGTGTAAAATCAATGAATTGATCCAGAATTACAAGGTGGCCTCTCCCAATTTCTTCTTTTAAACTGCCACAGGCTGTTGTGGCAATAATATGAGTAACACCTGCTTTTTGCAACGCTTTGATATTGGCACGGTTATTCACCTGAGTCGGGCAGTATTGATGTTTTGTACCATGCCTTGAAAGAATAACTGTTTCCACATCATCTATAGTTCCGGATAAAAGTAAAGAGGAAGGCTTTCCATAATCTGTATCAATATCAAGAATATCCGGATTCCTAAAAAAATCAGGATCATCTAATCCTGAACCGCCGATTATACCAATTTTCAACACTGTTTTCTCCGAGAATATTTTAAATAGTTATGTTTAAATTTTGTAATTCACTCATACTTTGTTGTGGCCAGCAACCATTGCAAGCCGCCACCGACAGCTATTTTACCCAGGTTTTTTTTGTTATCAGAGTATAAAAACTTACAGCCATCAGCATCATACAAAGAGCAAGATGTGTAAGATCCAGAACAATAATCAGATTATGGCCGAGAAACACACCGGGAAGATTTCTTATCACAAGTAAAGAGCCGGAAACAATCAAGCCTGCAAGTATAAAAATCTTGAGATATCCAGAACCTGTAATTTTTCCAGAGCCTCTGAAAATAAATGAAATAAAAACATAAACAACAAGGGCTATCAGCACGAAAGAAGCTATATAATGCATCACATGCGTTATATAGAATTGAGACAGCCATTCAAGGCCTGGAATATCTGAAATATAATATCTCTTGTAAACAGGCATTTGGCCAAAGCCTGTCAATACAAGGAAAAAGAAGGTGATACCATAAATATATTTTCGTAATTTCCCTGTGGTTTTCATCTATTTATCCTCCTGTGAGCTCAGATAAAACTTTCCAAATGCTGCTGCAATACCTGCAATGGGTGCAATAAGCATGGCTTTAGCAATGTTTGTTCCATTTGCCATCATATTCTCAACCTTTTTAAGATGGGGTTTGCCTTTGCCTTTTTCAATACTTTTATTCAATTGATCAAAAGGTACTGGAGAGACATAAATAGTATTGGTTCCACCATTCTCAAGTTCTCCATAAATATATCCATTGGTCTCTCTAACAAGGGCATGGGCTTTTTTTAAAATCTCAGATTTTAGACCTATGGTCTGAACATCTTCAGGACATATCTCTATACAGGCAGGCTGTTCACCTTTTTCCAATCTGTTGTAGCATCTGTCACATTTATGCATATTACCATTGCCGGCAAGGGAAGGTAAAATATTAAGATACATGCCAGAACCGGTCTGTCTTTCCGGTATATTCCAGGGACAGACACTTTTACATTTGGAACCGCCAAGACACAAATCAGAATCAATCCTTGAAAGTCCGTTATCTTCCTGCTTCAGAGCACCCCAGGGGCAAAGTTTTACACAGGGAGGATTTGCACAGTGCATACATCTGCGTGGAATTGTCAATTCTGTCTCTTCACCATCAATATCAACAAAAGCATGCTGAATAAAAAGCCAGTTATAGGGAGTCAGGCGATCCGTTACATCTCTTTTGTCTGACCAGTCCTGAACCGGGACCCTGCTGGGAAACATTTTTGGAAATGGTTTTTCAGGTTCTGGAAATTTGGGTTCGTTTACCTCCTGGCAGGCATAGACACACTCTTCGCATCCAATGCATTTACTGATATCAATCAGAGTTACCAGAGGCTCTGAGCTCTTTTTAGTTATTGATTTGGCAGCTCTTGCAACACTTGAGGTTGCTGCTACAGATCCTGCAACAGTAATAGAGCCCTTTAAAAACGCTCTACGTGAAATTCTCGAAGTCATCTTTCCTCTCTTTTAATTTAGGAATGAGATATGAGATTTTAAAAATTCCGCACATCTCACATCTCACAATTCATATCTCACTACTCATTTCATATTGTTTTGACAAATTCAGAAAAACTCATTTTTTCATAACTTTGTGTACGGATATATTTTAAAATAGTTAAAAATTGGTCCGGCCCTACATACCCGGGAAGGTTGCTGATCTTTGAGCTGTCTGATTTAAGAAACCAGAGAGTGGGTAATCCCTTTACCCCCCACTGACTGGCAAATGCTTTCTCTTTTTCAGTATCAATTGCAATACTGATAAAATTATCATTCAAATAATTTAAAACATTTCTATCAGCAAATGTTGTTTTTTTCAATTTAGTACAATAGGTGCACCAGTCAGCATGGAAATACAAGAACACAGGCTTATCCTGCGTTTTTGCAATGTCAATGCCCTTTGCATAGGATTGCCAGCCAATACCTGAAGTCTTGGCTGCTGTTATAATTTCTTTTTGTTCAATTGATCTGGTTGCCTGATGAGCAACAGAATTCGCATTGGCATCATTATCCGGCTTTAAATTAAAATAGATTAAAGCACCGGCAATTGCGATACAAATTATTGCCACAACAAGTATATTCTCTTTTTTCATGTTAAAAATCCTAAAATATTAAAAAAAACTTTATTAAAATCAATCTCTAAATATATGTCATCATATTAAATTGTCAAAGCAGATTTTTTATATCAAAAAAAATAAAAACAAGAATAATGATAGGAATAAACCATAAAGAAACTGTCAGATATTGATAGGTTAATTATTAACAGTGCAATAATTTGATTAACAATTTAGACAAATAGAGGATTAAAAAACCGGCATCCTTATGATTATTCAAAAGGATGCCGAAGCATTATCAGTCGATGTGCTCGTAATTGCAAGAACTTAATTTTTTTTAAGAATTTCTTTTGTTCAATACTACAAAAACAGAGGTAAATGAGCAGGTAATTTTTTTGATATAGGGAATATGAAAAAACTCATTTTGTCCAAGTTTTTTTTATCAGGTTCATCAAAGATTTTATCAATAAACAGTTTTGTATCTGTTCTTAATTAAAAAAACAGGCTTGATACTGGATCTTTGCCTGGTCAAATTCCTTAAATAATAGTTTTAAACGCTCATTTGCAATATTCATTGCAACAGGTTTTTCTATAGCTTCCTGATCAGTCTGAAAGCATGCAAAACATCTCTGGAATTGACTTTTCCTCCCAAGGGTTGTAATGGTGAAATCAGCCATAAGAAATGTCTGTTCATTTTTTTGGTTTACAAAATGTTCAACTGCAGGGATGGTCTCAAGATCTATTTGAATCTCAACATTATTGCCTTCATTTGCAATATTGATATAATCATTAATCGTAAGAATACCGCTTTTGTCTGCATTTTTTTCCTGTTCAAGCTCTTCGTATTTTACAACCATGTCTTCCAGGGTGAATAGTCTCTCTTTAATTGCAATCCCAGCATCAATAAGTTTTTTATAGTCTCTTATAAGGTATCTGTTTGCAATTAACACTGCCTGGGAAACATGGGGGCAAAGATTGTGAGGGCAACCCCTAGCATAACATTTTCTAAAGAAAAATGTTTTATCGTTAGCAGTTCCAGAATATTTACAAAGAAAAATATATGCCTGAAACTCATGGCTTTTATGGACAAAATTTACAGGGACAATCTCAAAAGACATATCAATGGAAAGATTATGCCCAAGGTTTTTGAATCTGATAAGATCGGTAATCCGTTTTGGTAAATCTGTAATGGTAGTATTATCCATTTTACACCTCATAAAGATTTGTTAATTTATATGAAAGAATAGCTCACTACCTTAATTCTTTCATGTTTTGCTTGCTGCCCTTCAGGGTATTATGTGGAAGACAACAAGATCCTCCACATGACGGTTAGTAATTTTGTTTATATTGTTTGCTCTTTTTTAATATACAAACACAGCATCTGCTTCAAGGGCTGCAATATTGAGCTGACCTGCAGCAGTTATTTTTGATCCTTCAACCAACTCTTCCTGAGAAATATTCCGCTCTTTAATACACGGCATGCAGACTAAAAGCTCTCCCTCAAAGCTTAGAAAATCTTCAACGAGTTTTTCCATCTTGGGAAATCCTCCTCCGGGAAGCATCGTTCTTCTGTATTCATCCAAAGCAAGGTAGACAGCATTACCCTGGAGAACCACAGTTGCCTTGATATCCATTGCGAGTGCTGCATTTGCCATAACAAACGGCATACAGGCTTTTTCAGAGTCTTCCCCCCCGCAGGTTCCAAAATACATTATTTTTTCTTGTTTTTCTTCTGTCATTTTTCTTTTCCTTATTTTTGAAAATTTTTGTTTTTATGCTAAAGCTCTCTGTTTTACTTTCATAAGATATAATACCAATGGGCGGTAAAGCTGGTGAGTCCATTTTGCAAAAGGAACTTCAATAACAAGCATAGGAACCGCTATCATTAAATGAATTACATAGATATAATAGGTTGAAAGAGGCATCTCAAGCAATCTTGTAAAATGGATAAGGATTCCTGTAAAAGTTGTCAGCCATAACAAGATAAGAAATGCCCAGTCAGTGGAATGGCTCTTCATATGAGATCTTGAACTCTTTTTAAGCCTTCCAATCATTGCATATGTAGTGCCGTATAAAATAGCAAATGTTGAATAATATCCTAAAAAACGGATAGGGTTGAATACTGATAAGATTTCGTCTCTCTGGAACCATCTTAAACCCACAACAACCATTAAAAATATAATAGAATACCCTGTCATGATTAAAAGGTGATTAATCCAGAGGATTTTCTGTTTTTTATCTTCACAGGAGGCAAATTTTTTCTGGGTAAAAAAATGGATTATAAACTCTTGAAATTCTTTAAAATAAATTGATAAAGATACGCCGAAGATCATAATTGCAGGAGATTTTGCTTTGTCATCATCCTTTATATATTGAGCTGCATTTCCCATGACACCCCTGGCAAGAAAAAATGCATTGGACAAAAGCAGGAACGATAATACAGCAAGCATGATTAAATCCAGAATTTCAATTGTTGTATTGGGTGCAAAAACGTTGAGTGCAACCCGATCGGTCAGCATGGGACCATGGAAGAATAGAAAACCAAGGCCCACAAGTAAAGCTACAACAAGAATCGATCCCACTTCAAATGCCTTGGAGGTATAAAAAAATTTTGATATACCTGTCCAGTCATATACAGAGGTCATATATCTTCTCAACCCCATCATAACTTCTCCGGGATCTGCGTCTCTTGGGCAGGTATCAGAACAGTCGCCGCAATAGTAACAAAGCCATGGTTCAGGGCTTTGTGCAAGTTTATCAGTAAGACCAAGCTGCAGATATCTTATTGTTTTTCTTGGGAAAGGGGTGTTCTCTGTGGAAAGAGAACATACAGCAGTACAGTTTCCACAATTAAAGCACGCAGAAGCACTGTCAGCTCCAAATTTACCCATTAATTTAATTATGTCGGGATTAACCTTTAGACTCATAGCCATTCTCCATTTTATTTAATTCTTTGCAACCAATTGATATTTGAAATAGTCACCATCTTTTTCCTTTTCAACTGCCATTCCGAACTTTTTTAACCCGGATACATAAATCAGCACTTGTGAAGAAGGCTCTTCTATTGCTTTTGCAATTTCAGGAATTGTCATTGCTTTATCTTTAATCTCAGCTTTTATTTTTTTAAACAATCTGGTGCTTATCTTTATATGTTCTCTTGCATTTTTAACAAAAGCTTCTCTCTGTTTTCTCAATGATTTCAGCTTTTCTTTGTTGTTTTTATCTTTCATTATTAAATCTCCCTATGCTGCAAGAATGGCATCAACCATTTTTTCATATTGTTTCAGAGACCAGCCCATTACATCAATTGCATTTTCTGGACAGACAGCGGTACATATTCCGCATCCGGTACAAAGAGCTGGATTAACTTTTGCAACTTTGTCAATCTCAATTGTATTATCCACCGGGCAAACCTTTAAACACTCGCCATGTCCTTTGCAAAGCTCAGTATCAACCTGAGCAACAAAAGGATCTAGTTCGACAAAACCTTTATATAAAAGAGCTGTCGCTTTGACTGATGCTGCCTGAGCAGCTGCACACGATTCGGTTATATCCATTGGAGCCTGGCATGTGCCTGCTAAGAGGATTCCTGTGTTTGCCACCTCGACAGGTCTGAGTTTTGGATGGACCTCCTGCAAAAATTTATCAGTACCCACTGGAAGTTTCATCATATTAATCATGCTTGAGATATCATTTGGAATTATACCTGTGACCAGTACAACAAGATCCACATCAACTTCAATCTCTTCGTTAAAGGTTAAAACGTCTTTGGTTTTTATACTTATTGGAAATTTTCCGTTTTTATTCTCCGTAACTTCTGGCTGGGCATCGGGTTCAAATCTAAAAAACATAACTCCTTTTTCAGATGCGCTGTCATAAATATCTTCCTGAAATCTTCCATATGTTCTAATATCTCTGTAAAAATCAAAAACATCCGTGTTGGGACAGGTGGTTTTAATTCGTTCTGCTGCCTGTAGTGTTGAGCTGCAACAGGTTCTTGAACAATACTCATTTAAATTACCATTTTTATCAGGTTCATGGATGCCAGGAATCTGGCGGCTTCCCACGCAATGAATAAAGGCAATTCTCTTGATTTTTTTATTGTTCAGATAAAGAATACCTTTTTTTGTTTCAGCTTTTTTATAATCCTGTATAAATTGTTCAAGGGTTGTAACAGGTTCGAGTTTGTTAAAACCAAATTCATCTTCAGCAGGTTCATAGGTCTTGAATCCGGTTGCCATGACAACAGCTCCTATCGTAATTGCAATCTCCTCAGTCTCTTTGGGGATATTATCTATAAAAATCCCCCTGTTTTCAACAAACTCCCCCTTAGATTTTGATTTAACAGCGTCAGAGGGTTCTCTTGTCAAAGTTACATCAAAATTTCCAATATATCCTTTAAAGGATGACATTTCAGCACAGGTATAAAATGTTACTTTGTTCTGCTTTGACAATTGAGTGTAAAGTTCAACAATTAAATCCTTTGCATATTCATAGCTTGGTGCAAGCCGGCTAAGTTTTGATGCCTGTCCTCCGAGGAAAGGTGATTTTTCTAATATGGCAACTTCAAAACCCTGTTTAGCAAGGTCAAGACCAGATCTCATTCCTGCGATACCACCACCTACTATTAGAACATGTTTTTTAGCATCAACTTTTAGTACATCAAGGGCTTTAAGTCCTCTTGCCTTTTCTATGGAAGATTTTACAAGGATACTTGCTTTTGCAGTTGCAGGCTCTCCGTCATGAACCCAGGACACCTGTTCTCTAATATTTGCATGATCATAGAGAAAAGGGTTCATATCTGCCCTTTTAATAGCTCCTCTGAAAGTTGATTCATGAAGACTTGGAGCACATGATGCTACAACCACTCGATTTATCGAACCACTTTTTATATCTTTTTCAATCAGCTCCTGACCAGGGTCTGAACACATGAAAGAGTTGGTGTGCACTTTAGTTACACCTGGTATATTTTTCACACTCTCAGCAACTTTTTCTACATCAACATGATCTGAAATATTCCCGCCGCAATGGCAGATATAGACACCTATTTTTTCAACTGTATCATTGGCATCAGTATTTTCATTGATATCAGTAGCTTCATCATCTTTATTCTTGTCGTTATCCTTTGACATGGTATTATCCCGCTTTTTTATTAATGATAGTGTTTCATATAGTTACCTGCTTCCATGGCAGCAGCACCGGATTCTGCAATAGTATCCACAATATCCTTTGGCCCTGAAGCAACACCTGCTGTAAACATACCTTCAATACTTGTTATAGTTGGTGCAATTTTAGGCATTTTGCACTGAATAAACTGATCAGTGTCCTTTGCAATATCACAGATACCTGTTGGATCCCATTCAGGTACAATGCCAAGGGAGAGTACAACAAGATCATGTTCCCTTGTGGCAAGTTTTCCCCCCTCTTCTTGAGCTTCATATTTCAGCGCAACACTTTGATCAGCTCCCTGGCTGATTGAGGCAATTTTGCTTTTGACAAATTCAATGCCCATGGCTTTGGCATTCTGGTAAAATTGTTCATAGCCTTTTCCAAAAGCTCTAATGTCCATATAATATATAGTTAAATCAGCGAGGGGCAGAGAGCCTGAAAGCAGCATACACTGTTTAATGGCATACATGCAGCAAACCCGCGAGCAGTACGAAACGCCAAGAGATTTATCCCGTGATCCAGCACATTGAATAAATGCGATGGACTCAGGCTCCTTGCCGTCCGAAGGTCGTAACGCTCTCATATATGGACCATGGGGTGCAAGAATTCTTTCCATTTGAAGTGCAGTTATTACATTTTCAATTTTACCTTGACCATACTCTTTTTTCTGATCAGCAGGTGTCATGTTGAATCCTGTTGTTACAACTGCTGTTCTAGCTTCAATGATAAAATCTTCAGGCTCCTGGAAATAGTCAATGGCATCTGTGGGACAGACTTTTGCACATTTACCGCACAAAGAGCAGTTTTCAACATCAATCAAAGCAAGCTGGGGTATGGCATTAGAAAAAGGAATATAGGCAGCTTTTCGCAATGTTAAATCACCCTGTTCTTCATCTAGAACATATACTGGGCAGTTATATTCACATTGCCGGCAGCCAATACATTTGTCAGGGTCAAGATACCTGGGTTGCTGTGTAATAGAAGCTGTGACCTTATTGGATTCTTTATCAAGCGCATTAAGCGTACACATTGTAAAAAGAGTAATATTATCATGGTGAGCGGCTTCAGACATCTTTGGAGTTGTAATACAGCTTGCACAATCAAGGGTTGGAAACACCTTTGAAAGGCGGATCATCGTACCTCCAATAGTGGCATCTTTTTCAATGATAGCCACTTTAAAACCCTGATCTCCAAGGTCAATGGCAGTTTGTAGTCCGGCAATTCCTCCGCCTATCACAACAGTATCAAAATTTAATTTTTTTCTTGAATTCATTTGTTGCCTTCCTAAGATATAAGACAAAATTTAGTTTTCTTTTAGTACGGGTGGTCCAAGCTCCTTGACAAGGGTGTTCATCTGGTTCACTTCCTTGAGAAACGCCCTGTTGCAGACAGTGCATATAGCGGTTAGACGAAGTCTTTTAATTTCGATCTCTTTTTCTTTCATCATTTTGTAAACATTGTCAAGTCTCTTGGCAAGGGCATGATATGCCCCATCGTAGGGGCACTCCTCTCCGCAGGACATAACAATAATTCCACCGCACCCTTTTTTAAAGCAGTCTATGTAAAAGTCTTCAGGAAAGAGAACCGGTGCTCTAACCCTTAAAATATAAGTATTGGCAGGGTATGATGAGTGCGCCTGCCCTACAGAGTTGGCACCGGGATATGCACAGGCTTCGGTTGCGAGAATGATAATTTTCGCATCTTTTTTTTCTTTGTCCTGTGTGGCCATTTAATGACCCCCTATTTTTTTCTTATTATATAATGTTTGTCATATCCATCTGCTTCAAGAAATCCTAGGTATTCATGACCTACTTTCCCTGCCCATGCAGGAATATCATTTCTTGTGCCTTCATCATTGGAAAAAATTTCAAGGGTTTGACCGACCTGGACTTTGCCAATGCCTTTTTTTGCTTCAAGTAAAGGTCCCGGGCATGCACTTCCTCTTGCGTCAACCTGATCATTTGCTTCTATTGCGTTTAAATCTGTCATTTTACTAATCTCCTTTAATTTTCATTGTTTACATCCTGGATATTTGCCATAAGGGTCAAATTTTAAATATTTTCATCGAGCCGTTCCGATCCAGGTTGTCTTACCCGCCTAAAGCCTGAGTCTCACTATCATTTATGGCACGTGTAGAAAATTT
>JAQIBP010000087.1 GCA_027858995.1 Deltaproteobacteria bacterium
TCTGCGTTTTCTACATCAGGCAAAACTATGGAAAATTTTTGCTTGCTCATTGTAAAATCTCCTCGCGCTAATTTTGACATTAGCATGTTAAGTCTATATTAGTTAAAAACTTGTTTACAGCAAAATTCCGTTTTTGGTATTTTTCTATAAGAATATTTCATATAGAAAATATTTTAATATGAATATATCGTTGTGATCTTATTTTGTCAACCTTTAAAAAAAAACACGTGGTGGGTGGGGAGGTGCTGACTTAGATATCTCAGCCTATTAAATTTTTGTAAAAATTTTAGGGGGCCAGTGATAAAAAGGGGGCGGCCTACAGTTGTAAACAGACCATTTTTTAATCTGATTGTAAAATGACTCTATATTTCAGAGGGGGGGGTGACACCATCTTGGGGATACAGTATATGGGTTGGCAGTTGTTTGTCTTGACCAAGCATGTCAACCAGTATTTCAAGTCCCCAGAGAATCATGGAAACCTCTTCTGTTTTCATATCTTCAAGCTTTTTGATAAACCTGTGATGGATGGGGGTGGGAGCCTTTTTAATAAACTGGAGACCATTTTTTGTTATTTCCACGTGAACCTGTCTTCTATCCTGGCTGATCCTCACACGTTGAACCAGCTTCCTGGATTCCAGCCGATCTATGATTCCGGTAACAGTGCTGTTGTTAAGAAATACAATCGTGGTAAGTGCGCCAATGGCTATGGGTCCGTGGCTTGCCACCTCTTTGAGACAGATAAGCTGAGGGAGAGTAATCTTGTAATTTTCCTGAAGATGCTTGGAGTGCCTGGCCATTTCCTGAATAATCTGCCGAATACGCATCATGATCTGCATGCTGATATTTTCTTCCATATTTTGAAACCTTTCATTTAATTATTGGATATTTTTTCATCTTTTTCAAAATTAAAAAGTATGTCATTTTCCCAGTAGAGTTGTTCCAATCTGTCCTGATGTTCTTTTAATTTAGTCCCTCTTTTTTTGGCAAGTGCATGTACAAGATAATTTATTAGAAATGTTAAAGATGTAAGATTCCCTAAGAATGGTATTTGACTTGATGATGCTATAAGACTGTGACTGCAGAATTGCATTAAAGGGCATGACGTACTGTCGGTTAAAAGTATCAGCTTGTGCCCGAGGCGGCGTACAATCTTACCCGTCCTGATAAGTTCGTTAGGATATCTTGAGGTTGCAATAATTACAACTACAGATTCAGGAGCTGCTATCGAAAGCCAGTCAAGTGATGTCCTGTCACTCCCTTTAAGGATATTGATATTATTCCTGATTTTTGTCATTGCCCATCCCATATAATAAGCAGGTGCATAGGATAATCTTGAACCAATTATATATGCAGTCTCTGATGTATCAAGCAAAGTAACAATTTTATCAAACTCCTTCATATCAATACTGCAAAGATTTTTAAGATTATTGATTTCCTGTATTATTGATTTTTTTAAATCCTCAGGTCCTCTATACCCACCGAATTCTGAAAGCTCATTTCTTTCTGATTCTGACAAAGTCAATTCTGTATCAATATAAGATCTTAAACTTTTCAGAAACTGGCTATAACTATTATATCCGATTTTTCGAACAAACCTTACGACAGTTGCTTCACTGGTATTAACCTGTTTTGCAAGTTTTCTTGTCGTCATAAACACAGCATCCCCCGGGTTTGCAAGGATAAATTTTGCAAGCTGTTTTCCCTTGGAGGTGAGTGTTGCTTCTTTTATCTTATACTTTATACTTTTTGTTGATTTATTCATTGTATTTTATAATGCAATTATTAGTTGGTCAAATGTTTACAAAATTGTTACATATGAAAGAAAAAGTGTCAATAGGCAACCACACTGACACATAGTATAATTGTAATTATATGATTCTTTTTAACCCGGGTTGATTTATATTAGAATGAATGTAACATTAATATGCAATATTAATGTTTTAAAAGCAAGCAACTATCTTTTTTTATTATGGTTTTTAAATTTTTGATATGCTTTGTTACGTTTTTCTTGACACGCAATAGAATAGATGTCATTTGAATAATAAACAGACCAAAATAATTAAAAATATTATAAATAAGAACTAAATTAAAAACTAAGTTCGAACCGGAACAAAGGAGGGGAAGAATGGATTTAAAAGGCTTACAAGGTGGGCAATACCGCCCGCTTTCTGACGAACAGATAAAAACAATACATGATGCGTCTTTGACTATCCTGGAAAAAACAGGCATGACCTATGAGGAAGGTCTTGGAGATGCTGCTGAACTGCTTCAAAAAAATGGTGCAATAGTAGACAAAGAAAAACGAACAATCAAATTCTCAAGGGATATGCTCACTGAGCAGGTTGCAAAAGCTCCGGAACAGGTCATCCTCTATGGCAGAGATAGTAAAAATGACCTTGATCTTTCTGAAGATCGTGTTCATTTAGGAACAGGAGGGGCTGCTATTAAAATAATTGACCCTGAAACCGATCAAATAAGATCCACAACCTTAAAAGATCTTTACAATGTTTCAAGACTTGTTGATCAACTGGGCAACATTCATTTTTTGGTAAGACCCTGTATCCCCACAGATATTCCTGAAAAAGCCTATGATATAAATATGTATTATGCCTGCCTTAAAGCAACGACCAAGCATGTTATGTCAGGTGTTAATAATGAAGAAGGCTTTCATAAAGTGCTTGATCTTGCTGCCATGATAGCAGGCAGCAGGGAAAAATTCATGGAAAAACCTTTTATTTCAGTCATAACTTCCTTTGCAATAAGTCCTTTAAAGCTCTGCACCCAGTCCACACATATTATGCAGGAAGCCAATCGTAATAATATTCCTGTTGCTTTATCCAGCGCTCCCATGGCAGGTTCCACATCTCCTCTGACCATGGCAGGAACACTTGCACAATTACATGCAGAGCAACTTGCGGGAATAACCATCTGTCAGCTTACAAATCCCGGTGCACCTGTCCTGTATGGTGGAATCCCGGGCATGGCAAATCTCAAAACCATGGGGTATATGGGTGGTGCTGTTGAATGCGGTATGATGAATGCTGCAATCCATCAGCTTTCACGTTTTGTTAAAGTCCCGAATTATAACTCATCAGGGCTTTCAGATTCCAAGGTTTCAGATATCCAAGCTGGATGGGAAAAAGCATTAACAGCTGTTCTTGCTTCCATGGGAGGTTCCAATTATATTCATCACAGCGCAGGAATGCTTGAATCAATGCTCACCATTGCCCACGAGCAATTTGTTATTGATGATGAAATTATTGGCAATTGTTGCAAAGTTCTAAAAGGAATTGATGTTGATCCTGAACATCTTGCATTAGAAGTTATCGACTCTATTGGTCCGGGCGGCAATTTTATGGTATCGCCCCATACAATGAAACATATGAGAACAGAATATTTTAATGGTATTGGAGTTGCAGACAGAAAAAGCCGTGACAAGTGGGAAAAAGAAGGCTCTCTTGATACAAAAGCACGAGCAAAAATAATTGCAAGAGAGCTTCTTGAAAAAAGTGAAGCCTCATATATTTCTGATGAAATTGACAAAGAAATAAGAAAAAAATTTGAGATTTTACTTTAATAAATTATACGGGGGAAATATAAGGAGTTCGGGCAGGTGCAATTGTTAGTTGAAATGTCTTGTTACATTGCTTGAAATGTTCTAAGGTGAAAATAGAGATTAAATACCTTAATTATTTTATAAGGAGGCAAGAATGAAATTAAAAGTTCCGATCTGTCCTGAATGTAAAAAGGAACTACCGGATAGTATCGAATCAGCCGGTACTGGAAAATGTCCCCATTGCAAAAAAAATGTTTCAACTCCAAAATTTGTTGAAATTTTTTCATGGCATTGGTCTGACAGATTTTTTCTTTTTTCGGTGGTTTTACTTTTCACAACTTTTTTTCTTCCATGGTTTCCAGGTGAATTTCTTATTAAAGACAAACCTTTTTCTGCATTTTCAATGCTTATTAATCTTTATGACCTTGATGTGGGTTTCTTAGCATCGTACAATATCCTCAGGATGGTACAGATAGTGCCTTTGTTTGCAATTATCCTTTTTTTTCTGATCTATATTGGCGACAACCTGAAAAAAAGCCCGTATCCAGGAATTTTTCTTTTTATCTTCGCTCTTTTTGGCACAATACCCTTTTTCTTCAGCACTGTTTCATTATTTAAAGCATGGATTTTAACAATTGTTTTTTTAGGTGTGCTTTTTTATTATTTTAAACAAGGAATAAAAAAGGGTTCAATAGGCAGAACATCTTATTATCTTTTGTCTGCTTTCTTTTTAATGTCTTTATTTTTTTATTTTCTAAATATGTATCATCAGTTTTATTTTAACCTTGAAACTCTAAAAATAAGTGAAACATTTGGTTTCTGGACAGCCTGGATCATTGTAAGCTTTATGATAATTGTTGTTTTCTTTGAGAACATGCGATCAACAGCAGATTTCTGGCTGCTGTTATTCATGTTTTTATTCTCAACAATAGCATTTTCAACTCTTATTGAGCC
>JAQIBP010000107.1 GCA_027858995.1 Deltaproteobacteria bacterium
GGCAATCGGTTCTACACAAGTTTAAAACCTTGGCACAGGAACAGTTCGGATATGTGGCATTTTAAAAGATTCCTAAAATTCTGGGGATGGAGATTATAAACTATAGAACTAATATCTAAGCAGTTGTCCACTGCCTTACGTCTGAAAGGGATTTGGAGGACCATTTAAATTACAATCCATTTACTTTTTTGCTGTAAATTAATAATATAAGGTTTGTTTTGAATCAATAGATAAAAAAGGGGTTCTGAAACTATGCATTTATATACACAGATTTACGAATTTGCCTCATCTGCAGGTGCTTTTGAAGGATATGTCTATCATAAAAACACTGCTGATGAAGTGGATATTAAAGCTCTTGATATTTGGGCTGCAAACTTGCTGGAAGCATACAGCCTGATACCGGAAGAGGTACTTGAAAAATTTCAGGACAATCTGGATCTGACCTTAAACCGGGCTGCAACATCTCTTGAAGCCATATTGGAGAAAGATAACACTATAATTAAAAAAATTATTTCCATGATCAACAAAAAAATTCCCTCTGATCCTGATAATTTCCAAAAAGAGAAATGGTTTGAGCAATAACTTGATAAAAAGGGAGATAATAATAGCCGGCCGGGTTGTTGATGGCTCACACAAAGCAGCATATTTTACCGGACTTTCCTGGGTACAATCTCAATGTTTGGAAAAAATGGGTTTTGAACCTTTTGCAGGTACCCTCAATTTGGAAATTGGAGAAGATAACCTTGGTATATTAAATGCACTGGAAAAAGAGCAACTGGATGAACTGATACCACCTGATGATGGTTATTGTTCTGCCAGGGTTTGCCCGGTATATCTTGGTAATATTAAAGGTGCATTAATACTGCCGGATGAGAACGTGGATATACATGGGAAGTCTATTATTGAGATTCTTGCCCCGGTCCACCTGAGAAACACCCTGAATTTAAAAACCGGTGACAGAGTGGAGCTTCAATTTAAAAAAAGTACTATAGTAAGCAAGATAGATGTGGATGCTGTTTTGTTTGATCTTGACGGCACTCTGATTGATTCTGTTGAATCTTATTACAGGATTGTGGAAATCGCATTTGAAAAATTGGGTTTTCCGCCTGTTTCACGGCGAAAAATTTTCAAGGCAGCCAGGCATGACCCTTTTGACTGGAGTCAGATTTTACCTGATATACCCGGGAAAACATTTGAAAAAACATCCCGGGAGGTATGGACACTGATAGAAAAAATTTATCCAAAAGTATTTTTGAAAAATGTTCATCCCTTTCCATTTACTGGTAGTATACTTAAAATTATTCATGCCGCTAAAATAAAAATCGCAATTGCAACCTCCACACCAAAAAAAAATATCAATGATAAAATAAAGATTCTTGATCAAGCCGGTGTTTCAAACCTGATTGAGGTTGTAATCTGTGCTGGAGATGTAAAACGTCAGAAACCCTATCCAGATCCTCTGCTGTTGTGCCGGGATCGTTTGGGTATAACACCGAATCAGTGTTTATATGTTGGAGATATGGGTATTGATATTGATGCCGGCAAGGCTGCAGGTATGAAAACTGCTGCTGTGTTAACAGGTTTTGAAACACAAAAGGATCTTGAGGCAAAAAAACCGGATGTAATTCTTACATCCATTGAGGGTTTGCCTGCAGTATTAGATATTTAAGGCAATTTTTCATTATCTATATTAATATAGATTCATGTATAAACCTTTCTTAATCTTTTAAGGTAAATTTCCACTTGCAGAACATATCATCAGGATGGGGGTCTGGCGGAGCAAACTCACACTCCACTTTAATGCGGTCATCAATGATTTTTGCAAAGCTTTCAAATTCTTTTTTGTGCATATGCTTGCAGACATACTCCTTTTGTCCCCGTTTGAGACGGGCTTCCTGAGCAGGACATGAAGGAACAGTAATAATCACCTGATTCTTTTGCTCTTGAAAATCATAACCCACAAGAATACACCACGGGAAAAGTTTCAACGCCTTTACAAAACCCTTTAATCCGTTTTCTGTAATATTAAATTTTTCTTTAAGATCTTTGGCTGCATACCCTGCGACCTTGCCCCAGACCTGTTCATTGATTCTTTCTGCTGTGGGTTGATCAAAATTTTCAGTGATCTTGATAAACCAGAAAGCATCCATAACCCTGTAGTTCCAGAGAAGAAACTTTACATAAGCCTGAAGCTCTTTTTTATCCATCTTTTGGAAAATGTCAAAATTCATGGCAGGCTCTTTATTAGGTTGTTTACGTTTTGCAGGTATTATTTTTTTCATTGAATACCTCATTAATGATTAATACTCTATTCTTAACAATATGTCCACTTTTTATCCATCAGATCATTTTCAAAGGAATAAGTTTGTTAGAACAATTTTATATGTTATGCTTAATAAATATATTATTTTTTTAAAAAAGGGACAGCTTATGAGCATTAAAGATTCTTCCAGACAGAGATTTTTACAGGAACTGTACAACAGGGCAGAGGGTGATTTTGACTTACAAATATCCATGTATGACCTGGGAACGGATCTTGGATTTGAAAAAGATGAAGCTGCTGCATTTGCTCAGGAGCTTTTTATTGAAGGCCTGGCAGAGATGAAAACTCTTTCCGGGGGAATGAGTATAACCCAAAAAGGACTTAAAGCACTTAATATCAATATAACTCCAAAAAAGGAGGATAACTCTTTTATACTTGGAAGCAGCCCTGTCCTTGATGAGCAGGGGCAAAAAGCCATTCAGGAACTGCTGAATAAAATCAGAACAACTTTTGACAGCAAACCTCTCCCCTTTGATTTAATGGAAGAGATAGTTATTGACCTTAAAACCATTGAAGTGCAAATGCTTTCACCAAATCCGAAAACCAGAATTATTCGAGAAGTTTTTAAATTTATAGATCAGAACCTTAAAGGCCTTGCTCCCCCGGATCTTCAACTTGAACTGCAAACCATCACAGCCAAAACTGATCTTTGATAGTAAACTGACAAATTGAATGAATAAAACTTATAAATTCAAATATGGCAAAGTGTATTTTAATGTTGCTCTGCCGGGTAAAGCAGAAATTTTAACTATTATGGAACCTGAATTTTATCTGACTAGAGAACAATTCACAAAGGATTTTTCTTTATGTATGCCGGAGACCCTGTCCAACTGCCATGCTGCATCTTTTGCTGTATCCATTGTAGTTGCAGATAAAACAAGGCTGTGTGAATATAAAAATTATCTGCCCTGGGTGGTGGAGATTCTTCAAAAGAAAAATATACAAAAACATCAAATTCGATTTTTTATTGCCTATGGCACCCATGCAGGACAAAGTGATGCAGAATGTTTGGCAGCCTATGGTGATATATATAAAAACTATGAATTTATTCATCATGACAGTAACGATAAAAATCTCTTCACATATCTTGGCAGAACAGGTCGAGGCACAAAGATCCATGTTCGAAAAGATATCCTTGAAAGCGATTTAATTATAACTTTTGGTGCTCTCTCCCACCACTATTTTGCAGGATATGGTGGGGGCAGAAAATTGCTTTTTCCAGGTTTGGGATATAAACCTGATATTTACCAGAATCACGGGCTTTTTCTTGATAAAAGAATGAAAGAGCTTGCTCATGGTTGCAAGCCGGGCAATCTTGAAAATAATCCTCTTGCCCATGATTTAAAGCAAATTGATGATGCTATTACTATCCCGCGGATTTCAATTCATGGCATACTTGATTCAAAGACACGGGCGTGTCAGCTTGTTGTGGGAAAGAGCTACAACGATTTTTTAAATGCATGCACTAATCTTGATTCCTATTATAAAGTCAGGAAGAAAAACCAATACGATCTTGTTATTGCATCCTGCGGAGGGTTCCCCAAAGATATTAATTTTATCCAGGCTCATAAGGCCATTAATAATGCAGCCATGTTTGTCAAAGATAAGGGCTCTTTGATCATGACAGCCCAATGCCCGGACGGCATAGGCTCTGATACTTTTCTTGAATACTTTGAGTTCCAAAATTTTGAACAGGCATTCAGCATCCTTGAAGACAACTACAGAGGTAATGGAGGGACTGCTTTGTCCATGATGGAGAAAACCAGCAGGATAAATATCTTTATAAAAACCGAGCTTGATGATAAAGTATGCAGAAAAATTGGTATGCGAAAAATAGAAACAGCCATGATAGGGACAATGGTAAAAGACCACCCTGACATGGCAGTTATTGATAATGCAGGTTTATTAATAAATTAAATATGTGCTGCACTCTCCAGTGGAAGGTAAACATCCTGGAACAGATAAAAAAGCAGATTTTCAGATGATTTAAGCAGGAATAAAACAGAGATATGATTACCTTATTGGATTATGGGGCAGGAAATGTCAGAAGTGTGGTTAACGCCATTGAAAAGTTTGGCGCCAGAATTAAAATGGTGACCAAACCATCTGATATTCTTAATGCTGAGAAACTCCTGTTTCCAGGTGTGGGAAATTATGAGAGCATGATAAAAATTTTAAATGAGAGAGACTATATTCTGCCTTTGCAGGAATATCTCAAAGCTGACCAGCCTTTTTTTGGAATCTGTCTTGGCATGCAGGCTCTTTTTGAAGGAAGTGAAGAAGAGTTATCAGGTAATGAAAGTCTCAATTTTTTCAAGGGCAGAGTCAAACTGTTTAAAACCTCTCTTGCTGTTCCGCATATTGGATGGAATGGGGTTAATATAAAACAGGAGTCTCCTGTTTTTGAAAATGTTATGCTGGATACCAAATTTTATTTTGTTCACTCCTATCATATTGTGCCTGAAGATGAATCCATTGTTTTAACAACTACAAATTATGATTATGAGTTTGTAAGCAGTGTTCAAAAAGGCAATGTCATAGGCACCCAGTTTCATCCTGAAAAGAGTGGCAACAATGGCATCAGACTATTGGAAAATTTTATTTATCAAAAAGATATGAAAGCCAGAAAAGCTGTTGATATCAAAGGAAAAGGGCTTTCAAAAAGAATAATTGCCTGTCTTGATGTCCGCTCTAATGATCAAGGTGATCTTGTGGTGACAAAAGGGGATCAATATGATGTAAGGCAGGAGGGAGAGGTCAGAAATCTCGGGCAACCTGTGGAGCTTGCCAAAAGATATTATGAAGAGGGTGCAGATGAGATTACTTTTTTAAATATCACAGGATTCAGGGATTTTCCTTTAAAAGATCTGCCCATGATAGAAGTTCTTGAAAAAACCAGTAAAAATGTTTTTATACCTTTGACCATTGGCGGCGGGATCAAGGATTATACAGATAGTAACGGCAAAACATATACTGCCCTTGATGTGGCATCCCAATATTTCAGGTCCGGCGCTGATAAGATATCCATAGGCAGTGATGCTGTATATATTGCAGAACAATATTTAAAATCAAAAAAAAAAACAGGTACAAGCTCCATAGAACAGATTGCCAGAGTATATGGGAACCAGGCTATTGTGATTTCCATTGATCCTAAAAAGGTTTATGTGAAATCTGCTGATGATGCAAAAAATCACCATGTATTTCCAACTCAGTTCCACGGGCCTGACAATGAAGAGTATTGCTGGTACCAGTGTACTGTTCAGGGGGGCAGATCAGCAAGAGATCTTGATGCTGTTGCTTTGGCAAAAGCCTGCGAAGAACTTGGAGCAGGAGAGATCCTTTTAAATTGTATTGATAAAGACGGATCAAATTCAGGATTTGATCTTGAATTAATTAATGCTGTAAAAAATGCTGTCACCATCCCGGTGATTGCGTCAAGTGGTGCCGGCTGTGAAGATCATTTTGTCAATGTATTTGAAGAGACTGAGGCTGAAGCTGCTTTGGCAGCAGGTATATTCCACAGAAAAGAAGTTTTAATTCAGGATGTTAAAACGTATCTTGCTGATAACAATATAGAGGTGAGAACTACTCCATAGAGTCTTTGATCAAACTATAATGTTAAAAATTTGTATATTCAGGAGTCATTAGCTGGTATAAATCACAAATGGATACCTTTGGATTTACAAAAAAAAAGTTTCTGTCACAATCTTATGAGAATCAGCAAAAGCATATTATCAAATGGCTGTCCCGGTTTTATAACAAATTAACCACAAATCGTGTTAACAAAGTATCATTGGATTACTTTACAGAGCAATATAACCAGCTCCTCAGCTGGACAGGCATGCAAGCCTTTGCCAGACCTGAATCCAATACCACAAGAATATGGATTGAAGCTGTTTCTGATAGAATTCATTTTCACAGATTATGCACTGGCAAACCAATGCGTGATTATGATCTGCTTGAAAAAGTTCAAACTAAGGATTCAGATTATTCCTGTGATTCAATGGATATTAATTGTCATATTGCTTTGGATAGCGTACGGAGCCTTTTTAATATTGGCTCTATTTTCAGAACCTGTGAAGCAGCAGGGTTTAATTCCATTATTCTTGGCAATACCCCAGGCAAAGAACATCCCGGAGTTCAAAAAACTGCCATGGGGACTCATAAATGGATTGGAGAGGAAAAAACCAATGATCTTGCCCAAAACCTGCTCGATAAGAAAGAAGTTGGATTTCAGATTGTCGGGGTTGAAACCATGGAAGGTTCTCTTGCGTTTAAAGATTTTGCATGGCAAAAAAAAACCATACTTGTTTTTGGTAATGAAGAGTATGGAACCTCATCCCATGTGATGGCTGTATGCGATGCAATTGTACATATCCCCATGTTTGGCAGGAAAAATTCTCTGAATATTGCCAATGCAGTTTCTGTTATATGTTTTCATGTTGCAGGGCGTTTAAAATTGACCTTTGAATAATATTCAATTTTGTTTTAGTGCAAGGAAGATGAAAATTATAACCCGAGGAATACATAAAGTATTTTGAGGATTATCATTTTCATATTCCGTGGCAATTGGGCAAAAAGGGATATTATTCAAAGGTCAATTTGATTATGCGGGTTTATATTTCTTACCTTGAAAAGAGTCTCTTTTTTCAAGGGTATTCTGGATCATGTTAAAGGTTTCCCTGTATCTGCCTGCCCACATGGGAGCCTGCAGCTCATCTGTGTGGGGGTCGCCTGTAATACGCTGGATAATAATATTGTTTGGCAACAGCTCTAAAAAGTCGCACACCGTGTCCACATACTCTTTTTGTTCCATGGGGATATATTCACCTCTTTTCCACATATTATCAAGCATGGTACCTTTTACAACATAAAGAAGATGAATTTTTACTCCGTTAATCGGGCTGTCAGCCAATGTTTTTGCTGTTTTAAGCATCATGTTTCTGTCTTCTCCGGGAAGCCCGAGAATAACATGGGTACAGATATTTATCCCTCTGTTCATGGTTAACTCAACAGCATTAAAAAAATCTTTAACTGAGTGTCGCCTGTTTATTTTTTGAAGCGTAGTATCATGAACAGATTGAAGCCCGTATTCAAGCCAGACCAGGTAATTTTTTGTATAGGATTCTATCAGATCAAGTTTTGGTGCATCAATACAGTCCGGCCTTGTTCCAATGGTCATTCCAACCATGTCTTCACTTGACAAAGCTTCATCAAACATGAGTTTCATATGTTCACAACTTGTATAGGTGTTTGAATAGGATTGGAAATAAGCTAAAAATTTTTTAGTTTTGTATTTTTTGATTGCCCCGATCTTATTGGTTTCAATCTGCTCTTTTATGGAGAGACCTTTTTTAAACATCCCAGACCCGGAGCCCTTTGAATTACAATAGGTACACCCTTTCTCAGAAAGAAAACCATCTCTGTTGGGGCATGAGAGGCCAGCATCAATGGAAATTTTCTGCACCCTCTGGCCAAATAGTTGTCTTAAATAATTATTATAATCTGAATACCTTTTCCCCAAATTCCTTACTTCTCCTTATTGGAAATATCTATTTGGATGAGAATTTGCCCAGATACATGACGCAAAGAATTTTTAAACCGGAGCGTACTAAAGTACGTGAGGCCAGTTTTAAATTTGGCAAAATTGTGTAGCAACGAAGTAGATGGGTGAATTAATGAGCATGCGCTCCTCTGCGAGCCGTCCAAATATTAGAATGCGCCGAGTTGACATGGTTTAATCTTCAAACCTTTTTTTTCACAACCTGATGCAACATCAACTCTTTTTGTTTTTAAACCATCTGCAATATTCCAGCTTTCAAGACAGGAAATCCTACCATCTTTACTGATTTTATCAATTTGCTCCTCCATATCTAAAGGCAGGTTAAAGTCCGGATCAATTTTTTTTGTTCCGCCTTCGTAACCAAACAGGCCAAGCTGGCACATGGTAATACGAAATTCAAGAAGATCGGTTTGAATACCAATCTCTATGGGTTTAACCCCAAGCTCCTCTGCTGCTTTATGGGCTGCAGCACAAGTTAATTCATTGTCTTTAGCCTTTGATTTAATTAAAGAGCTGATTTTTTCATCAATCTTTTGTCCCTGGTGTTTGTTTGCATAATGGCCCTTATCTGAATGTGTCATAATCTCATCCTGTATTTTTTATAATTATTAAAATTTATCTATTTATAAACTATTATTAATATAATTCCAAGACCTGGAAGATAAAATTTAAGACTGAATCTTTGCCACGGCATCCTGGAACGGGTTCTGTAAAATTTCTTATGATAAATATCCAGGTTTAAGATTTTATATATTGATCATTACTTCAAGCAATTATATATTGTAAGGTTATGAGTATTATTATTAAAGATTATGATGTTATTGTTATAGGCGCAGGTCATGCCGGATGCGAGGCTGCTCTTGCTTCGGCACGCATGGGATGCAAGACTTTGCTTTTAACCATTGATATGGATAAAATTGCCTCCATGCCCTGCAGTCCTTCAATTGGTGGTATGGCCAAAGGGCAGCTTGTTAAGGAAATTGATGCCCTTGGCGGTGAAATGGCAAAAATTACAGACTCTTCAGCAATTCAATACAAAACATTGAATACACGGAAAGGCCCTGCAGTTCACTCAACAAGAACACAAAATGACAAGTTCGTCTATTCAAGGAATATGAAATCTGTCATTGAAAAAACCGAAAACCTGGATTTAAAGCAGGGTATGGCACAGGAATTTGTGCTCGAAAATAATTCAGTTACAGGAATTGTTGATCAAACAGGCTTTGAATATTCAACCAGAGCAATTGTTATTGCCACTGGAACTTTTCTTAAAGGAGTGGTTCATATTGGATCATCAAAAATCCAGGCCGGCAGAGCAGGAGAATTTGCATCTGTGGGTCTTGCCGAGCATCTGAAAAAACTCGGGTTTCAAATTGGAAGAATGAAAACCGGAACTCCGCCACGGCTTCATGCTGATACCATTAATTTCTCAAAATTCAATATTAATAACTCAGATAAAAACACCAAACCGTTCTCTTTTTCCATACAATCTGTTTCAAATGTCATGAGGCCAAGTTTTATGGGACACACAAATCTTAAAACCCATGAAATCATCAGGCAGAACTTAAAACATTCAGCACTTTACGGTGGACAGATCAAAGGAATGTCTGCAAGATACTGTCCCTCTTTTGAAGATAAAATTGTAAAATTTCCAGATAGGGAAAGTCACCATGTTATTCTTGAATACGAAGGATTGAATTCAAAGGAGATATATGCTTCAGGTCTTGGCAACAGCATGCCCCTTGAAATCCAGTATAAAATTGTCAGATCTGTAAAAGGTCTTGAATCAGCCCAGATTATGAGACCGGCCTATGCCATTGAATATGATTACATCAATCCTCTGGAATTATCCATGACCCTTGAAACCAAAAAGATAAAAGGTCTTTTCCTTGCAGGACAGATCAATGGTACCTCTGGATATGAGGAAGCTGCGGCCCAGGGTTTGTGGGCAGGAATCAACGCTGCCTGTATAATTCAAAAAAGAGAGCCGTTTATCCTTGACCGCTCCCAGGGGTACATGGGTGTTATGGTGGACGACCTTGTAACAAAAGGGACAAAAGAACCCTATAGAATGTTTACTTCCAGGGCTGAATACAGGCTGCTGCTTCGGGAAGACAATGCTGATTTAAGATTGTCTTCCATTGGTAATGAGTTGGGGCTTGTGGATGATGATACCCTGCATTTGTGTAAAGAGATACAATCTCAGACTCAAAAGGAGATCCAGCGGATTAAAAAGACCATTGTAAAGCCCACTGAATCTGTTAATAAATTTTTATCTGCAAAAGGTACAAACTCAATAACAAACGGGGTAAAATTTGATCAGCTTCTCAAAAGATCACAGCTTGATTATCAATCTTTAAAAGAGATCTGCCCACAACCCGAACCTGTTCTTGAAAGGGCTGAACAGCAGGCTGAAATTGAGATAAAATATGAAGGGTATATTGCGCGCCAGATTAAAGAGATAAATAAATATAAAGATCTTGAAAAAATAAATATTCCAGGCAATTTTGATTACAATAAAGCCCATGGTCTTTCAAATGAGCTTACAGAAAAACTGTGTAAAATCCTTCCTGCATCCCTGGGCCAGGCATCCAGGATTGAGGGGATGACACCTGCCGGAATATCAGTATTAATGGTTGCCTTGTCTGCATTTAAAAACAAGGCTTGACTTGAACAGATTCAAACTTACTATAATAAACATAAATTCTTAAAATAATTGAATTAAACCATAAAGGAACAGTATGTCCGAAGATTATTATAAAATTTTGGGTATTGATAAACAAGCCAGTGCCTCTGAAATAAAAAAAGCATATCGGAAACTTGCCTTGAAATATCATCCTGATAAAAACAAGGGTGATAAAATAATGGAAAAAAAGTTTACAAAAATCAGTGAAGCTTATGCTGTTTTAAGTGATTCTAAGAAAAAGAATCAGTATGATACGTATGGCTCAGCTGATTTCCAGCAGCGATTTTCCCAGGAAGATATTTTCAGGAACGTTGACCTTGGTGATATTTTAAAGGAATTCGGAGTTGGAGGATCAAGGGGAGGTGGATTCTCTTCAGTATTTGGCAGAGGCGGGCAGCAGAGTGGTTTTTCCAATATGGGCGGCAATCCGTTTTCCCAGAATATGGGCCGGGGCGGAGGCGGCGGCTGAGGAAGCCGTCAGCAGGCTCCCGTGCGGGGCAAAAATATTGAATATTCAGTTCCTCTGACCATCCACGAAATGATCAATGGCAGTAAAAAAACCATTACCATTAATCAGGGAGGTACAGCCAAAACCATAGAAGTTAAAATTCCCAGAGGCTTAATCCAGGGTAAAAAAATCAGACTTGCAGGAAAAGGTGAAATGAGTCCCAATGGCGGGCCCAACGGTAATCTTTATCTGAAATCCAACCCCATTTCTGTAGAGGAATACTCCATTGAAGGGAATAATATTTTGATGTCAAAATCAGTTAAACTGACCCAAGCTCTTCTTGGAGATAAAATAGAAGTTGCCACACCAAATGACAAAACTATAAATCTGAAACTGCCTGTCGGCACAAAGCATAAGGCAAAGATGAGGATACCGGGACATGGAATTCCCCACATGAAAGGAGATGGCTGCGGAGATCTTTTTGTTGTGGTTAATATAGATATGCCAAAAGATCTGACAACAAAACAGAAAGAGATCATTAAACAATTAGAAAAAACAGGGTTGTAAAGAAAAGTTATGCTGCAATTTATTCCACTGATTTCAGAGCTTGAGATAAGCAGGCAGATTAACAAAATCGGAAAAATGATATCTAAAGATTATGAAACCAAGGATCTTGTGCTAGTTGGTATTTTAAAAGGATCATTTATTTTCCTTTCAGATCTTACACGGCAGATTTCCATAGACCATGAAATTGATCTTATAGGTGCTTCTTCCTATAAAAGAACATCTTCAACAGGCCAGATTGTCTTTACCAAACAGCCGGATCTTGAATTTGAAAACAGGGATATTCTGCTTGTGGAAGACATTGTGGACACAGGAAATACGCTTTTGAAAATTGTTGAATTCGTACAACTATTAAACCCCAGCTCTATTAAAATTTGCAGTTTGATTGACAAACATGAGCGACGTGAGGTACAAATTAAAGTTGATTATGCATGTTTTTTACTTGATAAAGGCTTTATTGTAGGCTATGGACTGGATTATAATGAAAAATATAGAAACCTTCCTGCCATTTATGACCTGAAATTATAGAAAATAAGGGGAATTCAATGATTATTACCTGTAAAGAGTGTTCAACAAGCTTCAATCTTGACGATTCTCTTGTCAAAGAGAGCGGATCAAAGTGTCGCTGCAGTGTTTGCAAACATATTTTTACGTCTTATCCTTTGCCCGTGGAAAAAGATCAGGAGCCTGAAGAAATACCAGTTCCTATTCTTGAATCTGAACCTTCTGATTTTAAAATAGAAGAAGAAGACTTTTCTCTTGAAGAGGATAATGACCTTGATATTGAACCTTCCGACCTTGAGATAGATGGCGAGGGCATTGAATTTGTGAGTTCTGATCTTGAAGATGACGAAGCTGAACTTGAACTTGAAAGCTCTAAGTTTGAAGTTGATGATACTGATGCTGATAAAGAAGATTCAGACTTTGATATTGATGATGACTTCTCCTTTGAAGATAGTGAATTTGAAGTAGACACAGAAGACAAAGATTCAGATGATAGTGAATTTGCATTGGTTGAGGGTGATGCACCTGTCTCAGAGGCAGAAGAGGGCGAATCTGTTATAAAAATGGAAGATGAAGTCAATGACGACCTTGATGATGCCTCAATAACTGAAGATGATGAATTTGAACTTGAATTTGATGTTAAAGATGATGACTTTGAGTTTGAATTAGACACAGAAGACGAAGGTTCAGATGTTATTGAATTTGATGTTGAAGATGATAGTGACACTGAAGATATAGTAGCAAAAGAAGAAAATTTTTCTTTTCAAGCTGGATCAGATGAGGATGACCCTGTTATTCCCTATGAAGAAAAGAGTATTGAAGATGGTGAACCTGAGGAGCCCTCTATCGTAATACCTGAAGATGATTTTGCTGAATATAACGAGGTCCTGGAACAGGAAACTGAGCCTGAAGATTATGACTCTTATGAAGAAGAAACCATTGAAATAGATGATTCCAAAAAAGAAGATATAAAAATTCCACACCAAGAGCTGGAACCAATGTTAACTCCAGCACCGGGTTCCAGGAGAAGAAAGAAAAAATCCAGAATAGGAACTCCTGTTCTCCTGCTGCTGTTGATTTTTCTATTGGTTGCAGGAGCTTATATTGCAAGTGTTATGACAGGATATAAAATACCATATATTTCTGATATTCAAATTCCTTTTGTTGAACAGTATTTGGAAAAACCTGCGAGTAAAATCGTAGATGCCAAGCCTCTGCCCAACCAGAAAAGTGTTAATGGAAGATTTGTGACCAACGCAACCACTGGAACCCTATTTGTCATTACTGGAAGGGTAGAAAATCCTTCAAACATTGCTTATAAACATATTCAGGTCAGCGGGGCATTAATTACCAAGGGCAAACAAGAGGCAAAAATAAAAAATGCCTATTGCGGAAATATTATACCCGAAGATACGCTTAAAACAGGGAATATTGCTGATATTAATAAAATTATGGCTGTAAAAACAGGAAACAATAATTTAAATGCTGATATTAAGCCCAAGGCCAGCATACCCTTTATGGTTGTCTTCTCTGATCTGCCTGAAAAACTGCAAAACTTTACTGTTAAGGTAATCTCATTTGAAAAAGTAAAGGCCAATTAAAAAGATTGACATTTAACCCATCTTCATGATATTATTTTCGGGTTTTTTTGGCGACGTAGCTCAGTTGGTCAGAGCATGCGGCTCATATCCGCAGAGTCCGGGGTTCAAGTCCCTGCGTCGCTACCAATACTTTACAATGCCCCTAAATTTTGAGGGGCATTTTTGTTTTCATACAAAACCTTCTTTCAACAATTTTGATTAAAAACAGGATTTATGATAATGATTGATAAAATAAATGAAAGACTTTATTCCAAGGAGGCTTTATGCCGGGTATATATGAAATTTATGTAAAAGATCATTTTGCTGCAGCCCATGCTTTGCGCGGATATAATGGCAACTGCTCCAATATGCATGGACACAATTGGGATGTTGAGGCATATATCCAGTGTACAAAACTTAACAAACTTGGAATTGGCATTGATTACAGGGATGTTAAAGAGATTGTAAAAGATGTTTTAAGTAAACTTGATCACACCAACCTCAATGAAGTTGCAGAATTTGGATCCATTAATCCAACATCTGAAAATATTTCCAAATTTTTATATAATGAGCTTTCACGTCGTTTGAACACTGAATTTATAAAAGTTGCAAAAGTAATGGTCTTTGAAAGCCCTGGATGCGGATCTTCCTATCAGGAGATATAATTGTACCTTGATATTTGCGAGATTTTTTACAGCCTTCAGGGGGAATCAACCTTTGCAGGCCTGCCCTGCATATTTATAAGATTATCAGGGTGCAATCTTCATTGTTCCTGGTGTGATACTGATTATGCAAACCATGAATTCCAGGCAATGAGCCTTGACCATATTTTACAACAAATCGCATCCTGTAAGTGCAGTCTTGTTGAGATTACCGGTGGCGAGCCTCTTTTACAGAAGAATACAGCACCTTTTATATCCTGCCTTGTTGAAAAAGGCTACAGGGTTCTTCTTGAAACCAATGGCAGTAAAAGCATAAAAAATATTCACCCCGGCTGCATTAAAATCATTGATATCAAATGTCCTTCAAGCAATGAATCTGACAGTTTTTTATTTGAAAACTTTAAACTTTTAACTGAACAAGATGAACTCAAATTTGTCATTGCCCAAAGGCATGACTATGAATTTACAAAATCCATAATCAAGAATTATTTAGTTAAAATATCACCGGAAAAGATTCACCTCTCTCCTGTGTTCGGACAAATCAAACCGGAGCTTATTGCAAAGTGGATGCTTGAAGACAATCTTAGTGCAAGGCTCTCTTTGCAGCAGCACAAGATAATATGGAATCCTGACAAACGAGGAGTTTAAAAACAGATGACAGATAAAGCCATAATACTTTTAAGCGGTGGTATTGATTCAACAACTGCCATGGCTATTGCGAAATCAAAGGGTAAAGAGATCTACAGTTTAAGTTTCAGATATGGGCAGAGACACTCCATTGAACTTGAAGCATCTAAAAAAATCGCACAATACCTCAAAGCAAAAGAGCATAAAATCATTGATATTGATTTAAGGCAGTTTGGAGCTTCTGCTTTAACCGATGAGATCGATGTGCCCAAACATGAATCGGTTGAAGAGATTGAGAAACAAAAAGAGATCCCCATTACATATGTTCCAGCAAGAAATACCATTTTCCTCTCCTATGCCCTTGGCTGGGCAGAAGTTTTAAAAGCAAATGCCATTTATATTGGAGTTACTGCTGTAGATTATTCAGGTTATCCTGACTGCAGACCTGAATTTATTGAAGCCTTTGAAAAAATGGCAAATCTTGCAACAAAAACAGGAGTAACAAAAAAGACTGTTCTAAAAATTGAAACACCCTTGATTAATCTTTCCAAAGCGCAAATTATTCAAACCGGCAGCAAACTGGGAGTGGATTATTCCATAACAATTTCATGCTATGACCCTGATTTAATGGGCAGGTCATGTGGCAGATGTGACTCCTGCCTTCACAGAATAAAAGGTTTTAAAGAAGCAGGAATCAAAGATCCAACAAGTTATTATGGATACTGAAGCATACTCAAAAACAGTTGATGGTTCAGGAAGTCAGGTTCCGTTTGTCTGATTCTTTTGAAGAGGTTCTGAGAGCTTTGGCATAAATCTCCACTGGATGCTTGACATTGATTGAATGATTCAATTTTGCCAGCATATCGGAAATCTGCATCATGCAGGCAGGACATGAAGTTGCAACAGTTGAACATTTTGTATCAATAATATTTTTCGCCTTTTGTAAACCAATTTTGGAGGAGATATCGTAATATTTTAGATTAAAGCTTCCTCCCATGCCGCAGCATTTATCACTCTCTGCCATCTCTTTTAATTCATTATTGGAAGCAAGAATTACCTGGCGCGGCTCTTCAAACACTCCAAGGGATTTTTTAAGATGGCAGGGATCATGATAGGTGATGATTTCTTTTGTATCTCCTGTTTCTGGGATCTGGGAAAAAAGATCAAAGCGTTTTTCCATGAGCCAGCTTATATCCACGGTTTTATGTGCAAGCTCTTTAATCTGTTCTAAAAGATTAGTATCCTCATCTTTTAATAGGGAAGGCCAAAGATTTATAATGGTTGATGTGCATGTTGCACATGCTGTGACCAAATAATCACAATCCTGCTTTAAAAAAAGCTTAATATTTGTTTTTACAAGGGTTTTAAAAGTTTTAATATCTCCCGATGCAATGGCAGGAATTCCACAGCACCCCTGGTTAAACGGAATAAAGATTTGAGCATTGAAATGCTTTAATACATCAATTACACTGTGAGCAATATCCGGCAGCATCTTATCTATGAGACAGCCCGTGAAAAACGCTACTTTTACACCCTTTCCATCAATTAGTAAGTCTTTTCCCTTAAGGGTTTTATTAAATGGCCTTTTTTTTAATGATATAATATGCCGATTTCGCAAAAGAGGCGAAGCAATCCTTGCACAGGATGTCCCCTGTAAATTTTTTTCCTCTTTAAAAAAAAGTTTCTGCAAAGGGATAAATTTTCCAACAATATCATTGAATACTTCTGGGTTGGAAAGATGATTTCTAAATATAATTTTTTGAAAAAAAGGCATTTCATGATATTGCGCAATAATTGCCCGTGCCTTTAGAAAAATTTCCTGAGTATTAACCTTGCTGGGACATCCATGGGCACAGGAGTCGCAAAGAAGACATTTCTGGAGACGTTCATCCACACCTTTTGCATCTTCAAACATCTCCTGGATCAAACCCTTGATCAGCGCAATTTTACCCCGTGAAACATCTGCCTCCTTATGGGTTTGAGCAAACAGAGGACAATTTGCCTGGCACATGCCGCAGGATGTGCATACAGCAAGCTGCTTTTCAAGCTTTTGTACATCCCGGGCAAGGTGCTCCATTTTACTTGTGATTTTCAGGTTACGTGTGCTTTTAGGGTTATCCATATGAATATTGATTTGCCTGCAAAACTTCGTGTTTAATCTCCCTTTCATGGAGGCCAATCAGGTATAAAAGCCCGTCAAGGCCAACACTTGAAAGGGTGTTGGAGGCTTTTTGCTTAACAATGGGCTTTGCATTAAAAGCAACTCCGAGCCCGGCAATACTGATCATCGGAAGATCATTTGCGCCATCTCCAACAGCAATGGTCTGCTCAAGAACGATATTCTCTTTTTGAGCAAGCTGTCTTAACAGTATTGCTTTTTGATCGCCATCCACAATCTCGCCTTTTACTTCACCTGTTACCACTCCGTTTTTAATATCAAGCTCATTGGCATACATATAATCAAATTCGAGCCGTTCTTTTAGATATTCACCCATAAAGGTAAAACCCCCTGATAAAATACCCAGCTTATATCCCAGACCTTTTAGAGTTTTGGCAACAAGATCTGCCCCATAAGTTAAGGGAATATTTTTTGCTATTTGCCCAAGGTGTTCCTCCTTGATTCCTTTTAAAAGAGCCACCCTTTTTCTAAAGCTCTCTTTAAAATCTATTTCACCTCTCATGGCAGATTCTGTAATTTTTTTCACCTGTTCCTCAACATTGGCCAGTTTTGCCAGCTCAACAATAACTTCAGTCTGGATCAATGTGGAGTCCATGTCAAAAACAACGAGTTTCATGTTTTTGCGGTATATATTGTCCACATGAAAAGAGATATCAATCCCGGCTTTTTGTGAAAGATCCATAAATTGTCTTCTCATATCTCGAAGATCTAATGGAGTTCCACTGACAGAAAGCTGTATACTTGCCCTTGGATTGATCATTGATTTAATCAATGAAATTCTTCCTGTCATACGTGTAATAGAGTCAATATTCAGACTATTTTGGGCGATTATAGCTGCAACAGCTGAAATCTGCCGGGCTGTTACTCTTCTTCCGAGAAGTGTAATGATTCGTCTCTCTTTTCCCTGGGCATGTACCCATTTTTCATAATTTTCAGATTCAATTGGTTGAATATCAACCTTAAGTTCCATTTTATGACCTTCAAACAGCATATCCTTGAAAATGGAAGAGAAATCTTCAGCCTTGGGTATTTCAGCCAGAATTCCAAGAGAAATATGATTATGGATTACAGCCTGCCCAATATCCAGGATATTGACATCATACTCTGCCAGAATGCCTGTAAATTTAGCATCAAGCCCTTTCCTGTCCCTGCCTGTAATGTTTATCAAGACGATATCACTCATTGATTATATCTTTACATCCTTTTATCAAAAATTAATATTTCATGATTTAAAAATGTTTTTATCACAATGTCTGGATATTTGCCATAAGGAATGTGTGTGCATCAGTCCAGTATCAATTGTTCAGAGCCATGTCCAGTTCTATCTGCACAAGATTCCCGCGGTTCAGTTCAATTTTGGAAAATTTTTTATAGCAACTTCTATAGACATTAATATTATTTTTGATACTATATGAATAATTGTCGTCAAATCTAAATTAAGGAGCCAAAAAAATGATTCATGTTAAAACACTTGCCCCGGAAGATGATGCAAAAGTGGCACAGCTCAACCAGGAAATGGAAGAGATGTTCGGCGGTATGGTGCCCAAAGTATTCACTGCCATGAACCTGCGCATTGATCTTTTAAAAACTATTTTACAATATGTAAAACAATTGATGATAGAAGATCACGGTCACAGTCGCTTTACAAAGGAACTTCTGGCTGCCTATGTTTCTAAATTGAACTCATGTGCCTACTGAGAGGACGCCCATGGTGCCATGGTCATGGCCCAGGGACAGTTAAACCAGAAACAGATGCAAAGCATTCTGGATAATCCAGAAGGTTCGGATCTGGTAGATGAAAAAACCAAAGGTTTACTACGGCTTGCTGCTAAAATGACCAGGGAGTCATATAAAGTAACTCCCGAGGACATTGAGGCTCTGCGGACTCTTGGTCTGTCCGATGAGATGATTTTAGAAAGTATGCATGTCATTGCCTTTTTCAACTACCTTGACCGAATGGCTGATGCCACAGGAGCCCCGGTGGAAAATCTCCAGGATATGGTTGCCGGTATGGCATAAAGTTTAAATGGAATGGCAGATTGCTGGATAGATCTTGAAGTTTTTTTTTAGATCTATAAAACCAGTAAAAAATTATTTGCCTTACAAGGGAAGAGGTGGTAAAAATAATTTCCCGGCGGTTATTATCTCAATAGTATTGTTTAGAAATTTTAATCGCGTTATTTGTACAAATACCCTATTCAATAAAAAGGAGGAGAGATGAAAAAAAGATCATTAATTTTATTATTGACTATTTTGGTTGCTTTACTTGGCATTACCGCCTGTATGTATGAAACTAAAGCCGTGCAACAGGATGTTCCGCCATTTGGATCAGAAGTTGATGTTTCTTATTCACAGGAGTTATGGAAAATACTCGTGGATGCAAAACTTGTCGGGCCCGGTATGATAAGGTCACTTCCCTATGAAGGAATGGAACCCCACGGAGTAATTCTTGAACAACTTTCAACTGTGATTAAAGTAAAAGGCCATACAGGCATGGTTTTTGTAAAAGCCAATTACATGGGCAAAGGAATGACAAGATCCAAGGTTGTGAATGAGCCGGCAGTTTATCTTAAAGCGGTTACTGTTATGTTTAAACGAGAAAAAGGATATGATTCTGATAATCAGGATTGGTTCTGGGTTAAATATAAACCAGATGGCAGCCTGCACGCTAACCCGAAGGGGATGCTGCTTGCCGGGCGTGTTGCCAAAGGTAAACCTGCTGGATGTATAGCATGCCACACTGGGGCCGATGGTGGTGATTATTTGTTTAATAATACTGCATCACACCTGGATTAGCAGTATAATTTATTAACGATTTTTTTTACAGACTATTGCACAATCTGAAACTTGCCCTTCAAAAAGGACACATGTCTATCTATATTTTTTTGGGCAAGTTTTATCAGAAATAGCCTTATTCAACGCCGCCCACTGGGTATATAAGGGCTAAATACATCAATGCGCATGTCAGGATAGATTTTGACAACAGTACGTCTAAAATAAGAAAACCATACTCCAATTTTATTACCGGATGAATCAAGTATATCCGAAGCGATTTTATTATACCCGCTTTTGGGGGAATACAATATATGGCCAATTTTATCGTATATATCTGAATTATCTTCAATCCTGGTCCATACCCTGTCATTAAAATTATAATCCTTGTGTATACCGATCACAGCATAGGGAAGATTGGAGCGTCCGTTATAGTAATAATTAAAATCAGGCAACTGCTTTTTGTCATAGAAGATTCTTTCAACATCAGGGTTGGGTCTGAGGCTGCCGTATACCTCCATGCATCCAGCCATTAAAAGAACAGAAAACAAGACGATTGCCCAATAAAATCTTGTATTTTTGTTTTGCATGTCAAACCTCCTTTAAAGATTTTCATTTTGCTTAAAAGTAATCATCACAGGCTTTTAAATCAATAGTTGTGCAGAACAAATCTTTAAAAAATAAATTTGTATTCCCGAAAGATATAAGATATTATGGCCACCTTGGGTACTGACGATTTACTGCAAGCCAAACAAGTCCTGGTGGATGGGAGAGAAAGAAAACGCTGGTGATACAGTTCCTGTAAATACGGAGAACAATATATGACATATGATCCCTGGCAGTTTCCGGATAATCCATTTGATTATACCGCCCTTATCAGCAATCTAAATGGAATTGGAAGAATACCTGATAAAAAAAAAGGGACAAAAATTGCCATAATAGGAGCGGGATGCGCCGGGCTCTGCGCTGCCTGGGAGCTGATGAAGATTGGTCTGCACCCGATTATTTATGAATCAGATAAAAGTCTTGACAACACACCGAGAATTGGCGGCCGGGCCTATACCTGGCGGTTTCCAGGTGACCCAAAAGCTCTGGCTGAACTGGGGGCCATGAGGATTCCACCTGTCCATAAAACAATAACCTGGTATATGGATAAGTTCAACATTGATTACAGCAAGCCCTTCCCTGACCCCCTGCTTGTTCCCACTACACTTTATTTTAAGGGGAAAAAATATTTTATTCCTGTTGGGGGGGCACTGCCAGGCGAGATTAAAAAAGCAAATGATGCATGGAAACAATTTATTGATCCACTTGTGGAAAAAATGGTAATGGTGTGGGACAATCCTCTCTTACGAAATCGTCAATGGCAGGAATTTGTTCATCAATTTAAAAATAAAAGTTTTTTCCAGGTTCTTTGCGAGCATGGACTTCCAAGGGAACAAATCAATCTGTTCGGATCACTTGGACTTGGTACTGGAGGGTTTGATTCGGTATTTCCGGTGAGTTTTTTAGAAATTTTCCGGTTGAGCGTGTGCAAATGGGAGGTTGATCAGCGTATTGTCAAGGGAGGAGTAGATAAAATCCCTGAAAGCTTCTGGAAAAGCAGACAACAATGCCGGCACTGGGGGAATATGAATGTAAAAATGCTCAATAACGGCATACCCCTTGGTGCGGTAGCCAGGATCAATACTCCTGATGATCCTGATGAACAAATAGAGATTACAGAACAAAGTGGTATTACAAGGGCCTATGATGCGATTATCATAACCTGTTCCCACAGGGCTGTTGAAGCAGGCATTCAAGTGAGCTCAAATACTTTTTCAGATAAAGTCTGGACAGCAATAAAAAATATCCATATGACCCGGTCAGGGAAAATTTTCATTCGAACCAGGCAGGCTTTCTGGAGGAAACTTGATCCGAAAGCTACTCTTACCTGCACTATTACCGACGAAGCTATCCGGGGAACTTACCTGTTTGATTTTGATGACACAGAATCCGGGGTTATTTGTCTCAGCTATACCTGGGAAGATTCTGCCACAAAACTGCATGCCCTTGATGAACAAGAACGGGTTGAGAAAAGCCTGGATATTCTGAAAACCATTTATGGCAGGGATCTAATTTCTAATCAGGTGGCAGAGACTAAAACCTATTTCTGGGAACATGAAAAAGGATATTATGGTGCGTTTAAGCTCAATTATCCGGGTCAGTATGAAGATCAGAAAACATTGTTTCAACAGCCACGGCCTGAATCCATAAGATCCCACAATGGTGTGTTTTTAAGCGGTGAATCCACATCATGGGCAGGTGGATGGATTGAAGGCGCTCTTCACAGCGGTCTGGATGCTGCCATGGCAGTGATCCGGAAACTTGAGGGGGATTTGCACGAGGTTTAAGTAAGAAAATACAACTGCACAACCGCAACTGGGTTGTCTATAAAATCAGGGATCAAAGCCAGTTGCTATCATATTTTTTTATCGTAACCTAAGCTGCTGTATCCGGTACTATTGGTATGGTAGTTACCGGAACCGGTGAATTTTTCAATACTTTTTCAGTTACAGAGCCAAAAGGAAAAGTTCCTTTTTGACCATGGGTGGTCATGACAACCAGTTCTACCTCCTCTTTATCAATGAGCTTTAGGATTTCCGTAGCCGGATCTCCCACAGCAATGTGTTTTATATATAAAGGGCAACCATCCATATATTTATCACAAACCTGGTTAAGTCGTTTTGTAGCAGATTTATTGGCCCACTCCATTAGTTCCTTAATGTGATTGTCTTTAAACTCACCATACCATGATTCATGGTGGGCAATATCCTCTATAACGTAAAGAACATGAATTTCAGCCCCATACTGCTGTGTAAGGGATTGAACATAGGGAACAGCCTGTTCTGCATTGTTTGAAAAATCTGTTGGCCAAAGGATTTTATTTATTTTCATATTAACACCTCTTTATATAAAAAATATATGGGGCATTTCAAACTGACATGCCCCATTTAGATTAATCTTCCCAGGTTATACATTCCACAGGGCATGAATCCATTGCCTCTTCGATCAAATCTTCATCACCGCCCTCTGGCATTATTACCACAGCTGTTTCACCATCTTCAGCCATTTCAAATACTTCCGGACAAAGTTCAACACATGCTTCACAAGCCATGCATTCATCAACATCAATAACCACTCGTCTTCCCATATTTCACCTCACTTTTTTTATTGATTTTCTCCAGTCTGTATCAACAGCCGCAATCAGGGCAACAGCAATAATTTTTATAAAATATATGCGGCTTTTGTTTTAAAATAGTTATTAAATATAAGAAAGCAAACCCTGTCATTATATTATTTTTATTGCATTTTTTTGGTTGCAGAGCCAAGAGCTAATTACTGAGATTTTTTTTGTACTCCGGAAACAAGGAAGACAGAAACAAGATAAAACATGGCAAACATGGAAAACACTATTTTAAAATTTAAATCAGTTATATCAAGTATCACGCCTGACAGCCATGGACCTAATAAACCTGCAAAAAAACCATATGCTGTAAAAACCATTCCAAAAATTTTTCCAAAGTTTTCAAGCCCGAATACTTCAGTTACCAGAGGTGCCGACACTGTAAACATCACTCCAAAGCCAAGTCCGATAAAACATGCCAGAAAACTTATAAGATAAAGATTTTTAAGCCATGGCATCAAGGCATAGGCAATGGATGCCATAAAAAAGACTGTCATTAATATTTTCTGTTTGGAATAGATATCTGCGAGCCTTCCGCATACTATACGACCAATCCCGTTTAATACATTAAAACAAGTCAATATATAGACATACTGTGTTACACCATATCCAAGATGTCCACCAAAAGATGAGGCAAGAACAATCAGGGAGATCCCTGCTGCCCCTGCCAGAGCCCATACACCCCATAATCGCCAGAAAGATGGAAGCAGGATAATACTTTTAAACGGCAGGGGCGATATTTGTTTTTTCTCCTGATGATTTATGTTTTCCGGTACTTTGATAAGCAAAGCCACCAAAGTACCTGTAAGAACAGATATTAAAGCACAAAAATTTGAGGTAAAGACATAACCTTTTGATACAAGCAGATATGTAAATATTGGAGACATGACAGCAGCAGCGCCTCCAAAGGTTAAATTTATAATACCGGTGATCAATCCTCTATTTTCCGGAAATATTTTTTGAAAAATAGTCAGACATGGAAGATAGACAAATCCAGTAAAAAAACCTTCAATAAAAGCCCAGACATAGATATCTGTAATATTTTCTGCCATGCCTGCGAATAACATGGCAAGAGAGCAGACAAGGCTGCCGGTAAAAATGATATAAGAACCTTTAATTTTCTCCTGTAATTTACCGGCAATATACATTGAGCATCCTGTTCCAGCCAGGATAAAAAACATTATTTTTCCTATCTGTTCTTTGTTTACCGAGAAAAGAGCCTGCCATTGTGATGCCATTACACCGGGAAAACCAAAGACAAATGCTCCAGGGAAAAAAATCACCAGGCATCCGAACAGAAGGATTATTTTTCTGTTTTTAAGGAGAGGCATATTTTTTTTAAATCATCATAGTTATTCAGGGCAGGGTCATCTAAGACTTTTTCAAACAGTATTTGTTTAATTGTACCGATATCAGGCCCGGGTGCAATACCAAGAACCCTTATAATATCATTTCCGGTAAATTTAAGCTCATTTATTCTGAGAGTTGACTGCCCTGACAACTCCATAAACAATTTTTCCAATCGTATTTTAATCTCAGTTAATGTATATGGGTTTTTAGACAGATTCCCTTTTTTATCTGCAATCCTCATTCGCATAAAATCCCTGTAATCAAGTCCATAATCATCAAGCATGGCTATCAGTCTTCTTGCCGCCTTTGGCGTGGTTTCGTGGGTTAAAGGCCGCATATGGGATTTTATCAGAGAGTTGATATAGGTGATATCTTTAATGGGAAATTTTAATATTGTAAGATCATTGACAATGGTTTCTGTATGTTTTTCATGGCCGGGAAAGCTTAATCTCTCATTTTTTATTTTTGCAGCATCAAATTTCCCTACATCATGTAAAAAACCTGCAAGTCTTAAAAGAGGCAGGTTTGGAGATATTGCATCTCCCACCAGCATACTGTGTTCAAAGACGGTCTCACCATGGTGGGGCCCGCCATCAAGATCATAACAGCGATCAAGGCTTGGAAAAATTTTTGATAAAAGCTCTGTCTGTTTTAATGCCTTGAAAAAGAGGGAAGGTCTTTCAAGTGCCATGGCTTTGATCATTTCATGGCCAATTCTCTCTTTGGCAACAGCGCTCTCAAGCAAATCCTTACAGGCAAGGATAGCTTTAAGGGAAGCATGGTCGATATATCCATTAATCATGGCAGCAAATCTACAGGCTCTTACCATTCTGACAGGGTCTTCCTTGATTCTTTTTCCAGGGTTTTTTGTAAATTTTATAATGGAATTTTGCAGATCTTGTTTTCCGTTAAAAGGATCAATGATTTTTTTTGTAACAGGGTCATAAGCCATTGCATTAATGGTAAAATCCCTTTTACCAAGATCTGATTCTAAAAATTTTGCAAGATCTTTGTCAGCCCGTGGCGAAGAGACCTCAATACCATTGACAATACAGATGGGAAAGGTCTTGCCAACCTTTTTAACTTTCTGGTCAGAAAAAAGAGAACTTATTTTCTCCATTGAAGCATTGGTGAGAATATCAAAATCTTTGGGGCTTTTTTGCAGCACCATATCTCTGACAGCACCACCTGCTATATATGACAGGAACCCATTTTTTCGCAGTGTGTCAAGAATAGAGTGTATGGTTTGGTCAGTTGTTGAGAGATTCAAAATTTAATATACCCCATATACTATAGTGTCACAAACAGGGCATTTTGATTTTTCTTTCATATGATTTTTTATATTATATGCATATCGTTCAATTAAAAGCCCGCCACAGGAGTGACAAAAGGTGTTTTCCCATGATTTGCCCGGGACATTACCAATATAGACATATTTAAGGCCTGCAGATTTGCCTGTTTCATATACCCTTTCCAGGTCGGATACAGGAGTTGATGGCCTGTCTGTCATTTTATAGCAGGGATGAAATCTTGAGATATGCCAGGGGGTTTCCCTGTCCACTTCATTGGCAATAAATTCAGCCATGGCTACAATATCATCTGGATCATCATTTAAGCCGGGAATTAAAAGAGTGGTTATTTCCACAAAGATTCCCAGGGCCTTCATGTTTTTGATATTCTCTTTAACCGGTTCAAGCCTTGCCTTGCAATAGGTCTGATAAAATGTGTCATCAAATGCTTTTAAATCTACATTGGCTGCATCAAGATAAGGCGCTGCCATCTCAAGAAGCTGGGTACTCATATAGCCATTGGTCACAAAAATATTCAGCAGCCCCTCTTCTCTGGCAAGCCTGGCTGTTTCAATGGCCAGTTCACAGAATATTGTAGGTTCTGTATATGTATATGATATGCTTTCACAACCTGTTTTTAAAGCTTCTTTCACAATGGTTTCAGGCAGTATATCACTACCCTGGATATTGCCTTTATAATCTCTTGGCATCTGTGCAATATTGGAATTTTGACAAAAAGAGCATTGGAAATTGCATCCCACCGTGGCAATGGAGTAGGAATAAGAACCTGGTTTAATATGAAACAGAGGCTTTTTTTCGATAGGGTCAATACTGTTTGCAATTACTTTTGGATATACAAGCGTCATGAGTCTGCCGTTTTTGTTTTCCCTGACGCGACATATTCCTCTTTTCCCCTCTTTAATGGTACAAAAATGGTGGCAGATATTACATTTTACAGCTTTTTTATCAAGTTTGTCATAAATCAGGGTTTCCACTCTTGTTACCTCATGCGTGTAGCCAATCCGGTTGCAGGATTGTAAGCTTTTTGATTTTTAATTTTCAAGGTCATTGGCCTTGTCCGGAATGTTGGTACCGGTTTTATCTTCATGGCAATAAAGGTACCGAAAAATGATTTTTGAATAATTTTAAAATTCTCAATAAAAGCTGGGATTTTTCCTCTAACAAAAGGGAACTGCAATGTTGTCCTCCACTTAACAGGAACCTTTCCAAGTATAGCATGCAAAATGTGTTTTAACTCCAAAATACTGAAAAAATGGGCATGGGTATAAATAGTGGGAACAAAAAAACCTTTGATACGCCGGAATAAACTCAGAGGAGCATATCGATTTAAAACACAGATGACCAGGGTATCCTTTGCTACCCTGCAGGCTTCTTCAATGGCTTTGCCAGGCCTCTCTGTAAATTCAAGGCTTGTAAAAAAAAATGCACTGTCAAATTCATTATCATCAAAGGGAAGATCTTCAGCAGGTCCCCTGTGAAGAGCCACTTTATCTCCAAATTTTTTTGAGGCTATATCAAGCATGTACAAAGAGGGATCAATGCCTGTCAGGTTTAAACCCTTATTCAGCAAGGGTTCAATGCTGATTCCAGTGCCGCAGCCAATATCAAGAATCCGCTGACCATTTTTGGGGGACAGTAAATCCAGCAGCAATTTGATTTCAAGCTCCAGGCAATACCGGTTTTTATTCTGATCAAACCATGCATCATAGCTTCCAGCATCCTTAAAATCAAATATATGTCCCATAATTATCCAATCATGAACAGGCTGTCAGGCCTTTTTTATTAAACCTCTATCTTTTCTTTCATCATATTGTCAATGGCAATAACTGCCGGAGAGTCATTGGGAAGTTCAAGCATTGATTTTCTCTCCATATCAAATTCAAGAAGATTTTTATCATCTGGAATTATGCAGACTATTGGAACCCCGATTTTTTCCACTTCATCAAGAAAAGTCCGGCTCAATGTTTCCGGCGCCCGGTTCACAATCAGGCCTTTGTTTTTTACATCAAGTTTAAGATCGCCAAGCATTTCATTGATTCTTCCAACAGCTCTCAAACCCCGTAAAGCATAGTCTGTGATCATGAGCAGCATATCCACCTTACCGCTTGTTCGTCGGCTTAGATGCTCCATGCCTGCTTCATTGTCCACCAACAGATATTTATAATTTTTCTCAAGTTCATCTGCAAAACGGTTTAAAATATTATTTACCATGCAATAGCATCCCTGGCCCTCTTGACGTCCCATAACAAGAAGATCAAAGTTTTTTTGCTCAATCAGCACCTGATTCATGAGCATTTCAAGATAAATGATTTTATCCATGCCTGAAGGAACACCCTGTGGATCTCTCATAAAATCTTCACGTATATCACCCACTGTCTTTTCAATATCAAGCCCAAGGGTTTCACCCAGGTTACTGTTGGGATCTGCATCGATGGCAAGAAGCGGGCTATTGAGGTTATTTGTAAAATATCTCATTAGAAGCGCTGAAACTGTTGTCTTCCCAACTCCACCCTTGCCTGACATTGCAATTGTTTTACTCATATTTACTCCAAAATCAAATTTTCAATATTTTTATATCACTATAACTCAATCTCATAATTTCTTAACAAACATAATGCAATCTAAAAAAAAAGCAATTAAAATTGCCATAAAGGCAAATTCAGCTCATTGATCTCTTTTACAAAGACCTCCTTTTTATTTATTTAAATAAAGTTTGTTATTTTTTTTCGTGCAGTCCTGTCCGGCCTTATATCCGAGACAATGCTCACTTTTATGGAACGGTTACCTTCTTTTAATTCAAGTTTTGTACCCGGTTCCAGCTGTTTTGAAACCCTGACAAAACCGCAGCCAATCCCCTTGATTTTTACGTCTTCCGGAAGGCCGGGGGTGGCAAGGCTGACAATCTTGTTTTCGTACCGGCTGATCCCCATATCGGTAGCACAGGTCAATACCCATCCAATGTTATTTTTTTCTTCATCTATTACAAAGGTATTTTCTCCTGCAGCAACTTTTCTTAGAGTTTTTCCTGCGAAGGGGTAAGTATAGGATTCATTTTTTGAATTTTCCAGGGCTTGTCTGCCCAGAAAATCCTTTGTAAAAGATGACGCGTCATTGTTGTAGGGAAGGGCAAACTCCCAGGGGTGGTTGATAAATTCCCAGTTCCCGATATCCTGGTGGGAAAGGGGAAGACAGGCTCCAACCCTCAATGAATCCCTTGAGGCAAGGCCACATGCCATGATATGATACTCTTTTCCTGCCTCAAGGATGTCCTGCCACAGTTTGACAATGGCATCCGGGGTCACAAAGATTTCAAACCCGAATTCGCCTGTGTACCCGGATCTGGATAAAAGCACAGGGGTGCCGTCGAGCAGTTCAACGTCTGAAGAACCTTCAAAATTACCTTTAAAGGAAAAATAAGGCATTTTTTCAAACACCTTTTCAGGGTCTTTGACGACCCTGGAAAGAATTCTCGCAGAATTTTTCCCCTGGACATCCATTTTGGCGATTTTTTCAGTCAAATCCTCTATTTCGACCTGAAAATTACCTTTGTTATCTGAAAGGTGCCCTGCAATACGGGCGCCCATACCGGCATTGACACAAATCACGAAATTGGTATCGCCAAATTTATACACAATGGCATCATCAATACAATGGGCGTTTGAATCCAGAAATGCACCATAGCCGCATCTTCCCTGCTGAAGCGTTTTTATATTCCTTGTGAAACACAGCTGTATCAGTGTAAACGAATCTTTTCCATTGACTTTGATACACGCCATGTGGCTGGTATCAAAAATGCCGGCTGATTTAAGAACGGCAAGATGTTCATTTTTAACTCCGGATTCATACCATAAAGGCATTTCAAACCCTCCAAAGTCAGCCATGTTTGCACCTGCATTCTTATGCCATGAATTTAAGGGCGTAACTTGTAATTCATCCATAATTTAAATCCTTATTAAAACGTAGTGGAATAAAAATTATTAAGTGATATTGAAAATACCTTATTGCTATGATAATGTCAAATAAATCTATAAAAACTTATGGAAAAATAAATTTTCCTTTTAAAAAGATTAATATAGTTCAATTTTAATATGATAATAAATATATTTT